>JAIBCM010000002.1:300000-480260 GCA_019694135.1 Verrucomicrobiia bacterium
TTTTCGAAAGAGAAAAAACGCTTCAGAAAGTAGATTTTGTGAGTCGAAAATTAGCTGAACTTACTCAACTTTTTTGGCAGCATCCCAACGTGGGAGAGGTTAGACGGGAAGGAGCAATAGTTGCGATTGAGTTGGTTGAAGAATTTGATTCGAAAAAAACTTTTCCATTAGAAAAAAGGATAGGGCATTGGGTTTGTGAAGCGGCTAAAAAATATGGTCTTTTGACTCGGCCGATTGGCAATGTTTTGGTGTTAATGCCTCCTTATTGTGTGACAGAGAAACAGTTGGATCAAATGGTCGATGCGCTTTGGAAGGCATTGAATAATGTGTTGCCAAGCGTAGAATGAGGTTATGAAACGCATTTTCATTTCTGGTAGCGATACTGAAGTGGGGAAGACATTTTTTACGGTGCAATTATTGCGAAAATTGAAATCGGCTAATGTGGCAGGTTTTAAACCTATTGCTTGTGGCGATCGTGATGATGCTCAAAAATTTTTGGATGCTATGGCGCCTACATCATTGGTTTTAGATGAAATTAATCCTATTTTTTTGCAAAAACCGATGGCGCCTTACGTTGCGGCGACAGCGGAGAATCGAACTCTTGATTTTGATCGACTGGATAAAAGTTTGAAAAAACTTGAGATAATTTATTCTACTGTCTTGATTGAAGGCGCGGGTGGAATTATGACACCGATAACTTCAAATCTCACTATGCGTGATTTGGCGCGGCGTTGGGATTGTTCTGTGGTTTTGGTAGTTCCGAATCAATTGGGTGTTTTGAGTCAAACGCTTTGCGCTGTGGAAGCTTTGCAGGATTTAGTTTTGGAAGGGATCATTTTGAATAATCGTGAGGCAATGGGACAAGGATTGGATTTGCAACGGTCGAATCAGGAAGTTTTATTGGAACATTTTCCGGGAAAAGTTTGGAATTTGAATGATTGCGATTTAACAAAGTTTGCTGAGCGTTTTAATGAAACTTAGTTTGGTTTCGGTAGGTTTTGTATTTTTCCGTTGTGGTAATGATATAATTTTTTGTGGATGGAAAAGTTATCTGATTCAAAAAATCTTTTGCAGTCAATTTGATGTCATTCGTCGAAGTGGCCCAACGAAGTGCATTAGCGCGACCCGCGTTGTATTCTGCTAAGGCAAACGGAATGGGATCCTCCCATTCTTGCCAACGTTTTAACGCTTGTGCCAAATACCAAGTGCCAATGGCAATGTTGATTTGAGGATCGAAGAGATGATCCAACTGAAAAGATTCTCCATTTTCTTTTTCTTGCCATTCTTGAGCTGCAATCGGTGTGATTTGCATGAGGCCGCGCTCTTGATTCGACCCGACGTAGTGAGGATTGAAATTGGTCTCTCGCCAAATAACGGCTTTTACGAGATAAGGATCAATTTGTCGAAGTGTGGCTTCCTGACGAATCCATTCGTCGTAGCGAGATGTTCTTGCGATTTCTCTTTGATGCAGAAAAAAAGCTAACCCAAAAGCGATGAGCAAAGAGCTAATCAGTTTAAAAAGAAAAGTCATTTTTTAAACCTTAGCATAGTTCAAGGTTGTTTTTCGAAATAATAATTTGGCTTTGATAGGATTTTTTGCTTGTTGTGTAGTTGTCTGACTGTGCTTTATTAATAGCTGCGATTATATTATTTATTCGAGTATTTAATCACAATAAAATAACCTGAAAGCTTGCGCGATTTTTGAGTTAAGCCACAATAAAGGTTAAGAATGAAAGTTGCGCGGGTTTTGACAGAGGTTGCGATGGATCGGGCATTGGATTATGAGGTGCCTGAAAGCTTGTGCGCTGCTATTCAGTTGGGGCATCGGGTGAAGGTTCCTTTAGGGCGAAGATTGACCGTGGGTTATGTGGTGGCATTTCCTGAAGTGGCGCAGGTTAATATGTTGAAACCGATTCAAGATTTGGTCGATAAAGAGCCTTTAATTCAACCGCGTTTGATTGAGTTAGCGCAGTGGATGGCGGAATATTATGTGTGTTCGTTAGAAACGGCTTTGAAAACGCTTCTTCCTGAAGCGGTAAGAAATATAGAAATTTCTTATCGCGAGTTGTTTGAAGTGCGTTTGCTGAAATCGATATTAAACGAAGATTTTGAACAGCTCAAGCAACGGGCTAAAAAACAGGCTCATGTGTTGGAAAGTTTGGCGAAGGTTGAAGGCGCTTTATTGGTGGCAAAAGCGGAAAAAGAGTTGGGCGCGTCGTGGGCGATGTTGCGATCGTTGGAAAAGAAGGGGTGGGTGACGTTGACTCGGGTGAGGCAGGAGCGTGATCCGTTTAGTTCGGAAGATTTTTTGGTGTCGCAAGATTTGGTTTTGAACGAGGAACAGGCGCAAGTTTTTGAACAATTAAAAAAATTTCTTAATGAGAAAAATCCCAAACCGTTTTTGATTCATGGTGTGACGGGGAGTGGTAAGACCGAGTTGTATTTGCAAGCGATGCGGGTGTGTTTGGAACAAGGTCGAGGCGCGATTATGTTGGTGCCGGAAATTGCTTTAACGCCGCAAAGTGTGGAGCGATTGAAATCGCGATTTGCTGCGGAGGATGGGACGGAAGTAGCGGTGTTGCATTCTCATTTATCTTCGGGAGAACGGCATGATGAATGGCATCGGATTCGCGAAGGGCGAGCGCGAGTGGTAATTGGCGCGCGATCGGCTGTTTTTGCTCCGGTAAAAAATTTGGGAATGATCGTAGTGGATGAAGAGCATGAGGGAAGTTATAAGCAGCAGGAAGCGCCACGTTATCATGCGCGTGATGTGGCGATTATGCGAGGGCGATTAGAGGGAGCGTTGGTGGTGTTGGGTAGTGCAACGCCTGCGGTGGAGACTTATTATCATGCTCAAACTAAAAAATATGAGTTGGCTGAGCTAAAGAAGCGGGTGGATGAGCAAGCGATGCCAACGATGCATGTGGTGGATATGCGGCAAGAAGTGGCTCGAGGGAAAGGGATTCCTGTTTTATCGAATCGGTTATATGAAGCCATTTATTCGCGCTTGGAAAAAAAAGAGCAGGTGATTCTTTTTTTAAATCGGCGCGGTTTTTCTTCTTCTTTGATTTGTGTAGCCTGCGGTTATGTCGCGATGTGTCCGAATTGTAGTGTTGCTTTAACGTTTCATCGCGCACAAGGCAAGGTGCGTTGTCATTGGTGCGATCATACGGAAGAACCGCCACACGTTTGTCCGCAATGTCATGATCCTCGTATTCGTTATGCGGGCTTGGGTACGGAACGCGTGGAAGAGGTGATTCTTTCGGCTTTCCCTCAAGCTGTAGTGCAACGGATGGATTCTGATACGATGCGGCGAAAGGGAGCGCATCAGCGAGTGCTTGGCGATTTTAAACGAGGTAAGATTGATATTTTAGTTGGCACGCAGATGATTGCGAAGGGATTGCATTTTCCGAATGTCACGTTGGTAGGGATTGTTTATGCAGATTTGGCGTTGCATTTGCCTGATTTTCGAGCGAGTGAGCGGGTGTTTCAATTGCTGACACAAGTTGCAGGTCGGGCGGGGCGAGGCAATGTGAAAGGGGATGTGGTGGTGCAAAGTTTTACGCCTTTTGTACCAGCGATTCAATTTTCTAAACATTACGATTTTCAAGGATTTTATGAGCAAGAGTTGGAGTTTCGTCGAGAATTTCATTATCCGCCTTTTTGTCGTTGCACGTTATTAACAGTGCGATCGCGAAGTGAAGAGCGCGCTAGTTTTTTTGCGACTTATTTAGAAAAAGAGTTGAGAGCGCTCGCTTTGCCAAAAACCACGGTGAGTCAAGCGGCTCCTGCGCCGATGGCAAAGATTCAGGGTTGGTATCGCTATCAGATTTTAATTCGAACGATGCAACCGTTAATCATGGGGAAAATGCTAAAGAATTTTTTGAGCGAGCTCACTTTTCCTGAGGAAATCATGGTGATTGTGGATGTGGATGCGGTACAACTTTTGTAAGAAAGATTACCAATTTTTAATCCACTTTTCTGAATTACCTGCGTCGCCACCGGTTGACCAAAGGCTGACTTCGGGAGCGTTAGGGTTTGTGCTCGGATCTTTAGAGCTGTTGTAGCCGTAGGGATTGCCGTAGGGGTCTTGGATAAAATAATTTCCTCGTGTGCCGCCTTTTTGGTTTTCTTTGAGTTGAAGATAAATTTTGTCGCCTTCGATTAATGCTGCATAGAGTTTTCGGGCGCCGGTGCCAGTAGGCGATGAAGTAATGGAGTCTTCACCTTGAGGCGGTTCGCCAAAATCCAATGTGTAATCGGAAACCGCTGATTCAATAGCGGCAATTTCGGCTTTAGCGCGATTAGCTTTAGCGGCGCCGCTCACATAACGAATGCCGCCTATGGTCAGTGCAGCTAACACAGCGATGATGCTGATAACGGTAATGATTTCAACAAGAGTGAAGCCTGATTTTTTAGAAAAGGGAGTCATGTGAAGAGCAAAGCAAAGTTAAGTTGAGAAAGCAAGAAGTCAGAAGTGAAAATAATATTTAGCGAGTGCCTTCGATCACTAAACTAATTTCTCCGCGCCATTTACGACCTTTGTGTTTCTGGGCTAGTTCTTGAGCTGTGCCGCGTAAGACTTCTTCAAATTTTTTCGTTAGCTCTCGGGCAACACAGACGCGCCTTTCTGGAAATTGGTTGGCTAATTCTTCCAGAGTTTTTGCGATGCGATGAGGAGATTCGAAAAAGACGGTGGTTTCCGTTATATCTTTTAATGAAGCGATCACACGCATGCGTTGGGCGCCTTTGACGGGTAAGAACCCTCTAAAACTAAAAGGGCACATAGCGAATCCGCTAGCGGCTAAAGCATGTAAAACTGCGGAAGCGCCTGGAATGACTTCGACTTCGATTTGGTGGTTAAGACAGGTTGCGATGAGACGTTCGCCGGGGTCGGAAATGCCGGGAAATCCGGCATCGGAAACTAGAGCGATTTGTTTGCCTTGCGAAAGTTGTTCTAAAAAAGTGGAAGCGCGTTTGGCTTCATTGAATTGATGATAGCTGATTAGAGGTTTTTGAATTTCATAATGTTTGAGTAGAACGGCTGTGTGACGAGTGTCTTCTGCAGCGATCAGATCAGCCTCTTTCAAGACGCGCAAAGCGCGAAGGGTAATGTCTTCCAAATTTCCAATAGGAGTTGCAACAATAAAAAGTTTACCTGACATACCAATTATAGAGCATTAAAAATAAAATTTGCGGCACGCTGCGAGGCACCCGGAGTGCCGAGGAGTTCAATAGCTTTTGTTAATTCTTCCTGTTGCCGTTTGCGACGCGTTTCGCTGCTTAAATATTCTATGGCGGTATGAGCTAATCGATTTGGCGTGGCTTGCGATTGTACCAGTTCGGGAATGACGGGTTTGTTAACCAAAAGATTTACCATGGCTAGGTAAGGAACTTTGACTAAGAGTTTGCCTAGTTGGTAGGTGAGAGGGTTCACATGGTAAAAAACGATCATCGGTGTGTTAGCGTAAGCGCATTCCAAGGTTGCCGTTCCAGAGGTGACGAGAGCTAAGTGGCATCGTGACAGATAAGTGGTGGTATAGTGGGAGATAACTTGGATATCGAGGGATAGACCGAAATGATTTTCTAAAAATTGTCTTTCGAAATTAGCGAGTGCGAGAGAGGGGGCGAGACATAAAAAGGCCATGTTGGGTTTGTAGACATTAAGAATTTGAGCGGCTTCAAGCAAAAGAGGTAGGTGCTTTTGAATTTCTCGTTTTCGGCTTCCTGGCAAGAGTGCGATGGTAGTTTTTTCGAATTTTTTTCGATTGGGATCTAAAGGAAATAAGCGATCGAGCAGTGGGTGGCCTACCCAAATGGTTTTCAGGCCAGGAGCGTGCAATTGATACCAGTCTGGTTCAAAAGGGAAGATGCATAATACGGCATCGGCGTAACGTTCTAAAATTTTGACGCGGCCAGCTTTCCAAGCCCAAAGTTGTGGGCTGACATAATAAAAAATTTTGGTTTTAGGAAGAAGAGAACGAATTTTTTTAATGAAACGAAGGTTGAATCCAGGCGAGTCGATTACGATGAGTGCATCGGGTTGGAGTTCGGTGCATTGTTTTAGGAGTTGTTGAAAAAAATTTTTAAATTTTGGATAATGTCGCAACACTTCCCAAAGGCCGAGCACGGCGTGTTGAGTAAGATCGATGGATTGGATTTGACCCGCCGCCAGCATGTGAGGACCGCCCGCACCATAAAAATGGGTTTTCGGATGTTTTTTTCGCATGGCATGAATGAGATCGCTGCCAATGAGATCTCCACTGGTTTCGCCGGCGATAAGGAAAAATGTTTTCATCCCATCCTTTTTGTTTTGATGAAGTCTGGGTGGTTAAGCGGATTTTTGAGCGTTTTTCCAAATCTGGTCGGTGATTTCGATCGCGACATCGAGAGCGGCAGCTCCATGTTCTCCGCTGACAAGAGGTTGTTGTCGTAGACGAGCGCATTCGACGAACGATTTCAGTTCTAAAGAAAGGGGTTCTTCTTTGGTGATAGGCACTTTTTCGCGTGTGATTTGTGAATCAATTTTTCGGTAAATTTCTCCGGTTTGTTTTTGATAATCCAACGAGAGATAGGTGTCTTCTTGAAAAACTCGAATTTTTCTTAATTTTTCTGTGCTAATACGGCTAACGGTTAAGTTAGCAATACAACCATTTTCAAATCGCAATCGAGCATTGGCGATATCTTCGCCTTTACTGAGCACGGCAACACCGACAGCGTCTAAGCTTTGAATGGGAGATTTTACCAGGTGCAATACGATTTCCAAATCGTGGATCATTAGATCCAACACGACGCCAACATCTGTGCCGCGACCAGGATATTCGGAGAGTCGATGTGCTTCGATAAAGCGCGGGTGGGTTAAGGATTGCTCGAGAGTTCTCAGCACCGGATTAAAACGTTCAATATGTCCGACTTGTAAAACGACATTGCGCGCTTTGGCGAGTTGCACGAGTTCTTTAGCAGGTTGAGGAGTGTCGGTGATAGGTTTTTCTACGAGCACATGTTTACCAGAAATGAGTAAAGGTTTTGCGACTTCATAATGGGTTGAAGTAGGCGTGGCAACTGTTGCGGCATCCACTGCATGGATGAGTTCTTGTAAGGAAGAAAAAGCTTTAACATTATGATGTTGAGCGATGCGTCGCGCTGAATCAGTATTCAAATCGTAAATGCCTACGAATTCCACATCGGGCAATAAAGAGTAAAGACGAGCATGTTCACGACCAATATGGCCGACACCGACAACACCAACTTTTAGTTTTTCCATAAAAAATAATTAATTAATTTAAGCTAAGAATAGTAATATGATGTTTGAAAGCTAATTCGATTATTTTTTCTTTTTGTAAAAGCAAGGTTTTTTCTGCTTCCACAGCAATTGCCATGAGGTTGGCTTCGGCTGCAACCTCTAGGGTTTGGGGGCCGATCACCGGCACATCGAAACGAAAATCTTGATTGGGTTTGCTAACTTTAGCTGCAATCGCTTCTTTACCCAGAGCGCCTGCACGGCGAATGGCTTCATTAGTTCCTTCGAACGCTTCGACTGCTAGCACGGTACCTTTTTTTACGACGACAGTTTGTCCGATGTCGAGCGCACTCATTTGTTTAGCAAGTTGAAAAGCGTAACGCGCATCATCCAGAAAACGGAGTTTAATTTTTGGTCCTACACTCCAGGCTTGTGGCACGATTTGATCTTCTAAAAATTGGGTGGCAGGCAAGAGAGTGACTCCCGATTTGGCAAGTTCCTGAGCGATAGCTGAGAAAAGGGTTTCCGCATTGCGTTGTTTGAGTTTTGATAAGAGTAAAAGCGCTTTGATATCAGGTTTTAAATGGAACAGGTTGCCAGGCCGAATTTGACCCGCCATGACGGCTTGAGTGACGCCTGTTTTTTGAAAGGTTTTCAGTAAAGTGCCCAGTTGTCCGACTCGCATCCAGTGGATATCATCGACTTGCGACGCTAAATTGGGATCGGTTTCTTCTTCAAAAGCGGCAGCGACGATTCTTTTGACTCCTGCACGTCGCGCGCCAGCCACCCATTCGAAGGGATAAATGCCTCGTCCTGCAATAAGTCCGATGGTTTCCATTTTTGTTAGCTTGTAGAGCAAGCTTTTAGCTTGCTATAAAATTTTTGTAAATCTTTTGCGCGGTCATTTCAGCGGGTTCTTCAGCAGAAACTGAAATCCATTGAATGTCTTTTTCTCGTTTGAACCAAGTCATTTGACGTTTAGCGTACTGTCGCGTTTGTTGTTGGATTTTTTGTTGGCAGGTTGCGAAATCCATTTTATCTCTTTCACCTTGTTTCCATGCCGCAATTTGTCGGTAGCCCAACGCTTGCCAGGCGGTGGCGTTGGGAGGAACTTTATCTTTCAAAATAGTTTCATATTCTTTTTCTAATCCTTGAAGAAACATGGTTCTGACTCGTTGATTAATCCGGTTTTTCAAATCTTCGGAATCTCGTTTTAATCCATAAATAGGCGATGTAGAAGTCTTTTGCCAACTGTCGCGTTGTAATGTGCCGCCTTGTTGCAAAATCGTGAAAGCTCTTTCCACGCGACGACGGTTTTTGATATCAATTAGTGTCAAGGCTTCAGGTTGCAAATGCCGAATTTTTTCAATTAATTCTTCTAAAGTGAATTGAGCTAATTGCGTCTGGTGTTGCGGTAAAGTGGGTGGGTTGCTATCCAAGCCTACACGCAAGGCTCGAATATAAAGTCCTGTGCCTCCTACGACGAGCGCGCGTTTACCGCGCTGTTCAATTTGTTGGCGAGCGCTTTGAGCTTTTTCTAGCCATTGTGCGGCAGAAAAAAAATCCTGAGGTTCGACCAAATCCAAGCAGTGATGGATAATCTGTTTTTGTTCAGCAGGTGTTGGTTTGGCGGTGGCGATATCTAAATGACGATAGACTTGCATGGAATCGGCCACGATGATTTCTGCGTTAATGAGCGGTGCCAGATAAAGCGCAACTTCACTTTTGCCAACGGCAGTAGGACCTACGAGAAAAAGCATAGCAAACGGTAAAAAGAACTATTTTCTTTTCCAAGTCAGGAATTTAAAGCGGGGCCGTTTGACTTTGTTAATGAGCTTATTAAGGTGATTTTATGAAGAAAATAATTTCTAATTTATTATTATTATCCTTAATTAGCCTTTTTTCGTCTCAGGCAAAAGCTTTGGATTTGCCAAAAGCGTTTACCACAGATTTTGCTGTGACACTAGCGACGGATGGCTCTCAAAGAGAAAGCGGAAGGGTGTTTTCTGCTAACCCAGAATTAATTCGAACCGAACTCAAAACAGAAGGCAAGGATCAGATTAATATTTATCGTGACCACAAAAGATATGTGCTTTATCCCGATAGGAAATGGTATCGAGTTTTTTCGGATGGGCATCCTTTAATTAATGAATTTTCGGTGATTTATCAAACTGATACACGATGGGAAAAGATAGGTGACAAAGAGATTAGCGGGAAAAGTGCAATTAAATGGAATGTTACTTATCATGTTAATAATCAAGATAAAACTGTCAAAGTTTGGACTGATGCTAATAACAACAATCCCTTGCGCATCAAAGTGGATAATAAGATTGTTAATTTAACCAATTTTAAGGAAGGCGATCCTGATCCTTCTTTATTTGAAGTGCCAAGAAATTATACAGAAATTCAAGATTATCAGGAGTAAGCATTGTCGTTTTTTACAAAATAAGAGTTTACATCAATCCTTATTCTATTTAGGAAAAGTAAAAATAATTATGAAAAACTTTGCTTATTTTCTTAAAGGTTTAGGTTTGGCTTTACTATTTACTTTGACGACGGTTTCTTGCTCCAAAGCAGGCGATAAACCGGGGCAGATGCCCAAAAAATACAGTGTGGATATGGTGGTCACGGCGCCTGGAATGCCCTCAGCCAACACCATGAAAATGTTTGTAGATGATAAACTTTCTCGTGCTGAAGTGGAAATGAACGGTTTTAAGCAAGTTACTATCTATCGTGATAATAAAGTCATCATGCTGATGCCAGATAATAAATATATGGAAATGGAAGTGCCTAATCCCACGCTCAATGCGATTCAATCCATTAGTGATGATTCCAAATGGGAAAAAGCAGGAGAGGAAGAGATCGATGGAATTTCGGCAATCAAATGGAATATTGTAACTAAAATTAAAGGACAAACTATTAACTCCGTCATTTGGACTGATAAGAAGGAAGGTTATCCTGTGCGTTCCGAAGCTGAAGGCGCGGTTATTGATTGGAGAAATTTAAAAGTTGGACCTCAAGATAAATCCTTGTTTGAAATTCCTGCGGGTTATTCCAAAATGGAAATGCCCCAGATGCCGCAATGAGTAGGAAATAAATTAGCAATAAAGCTAGCTGCTAAGATCTAATCCCGAAAACTGAAAATGAGTTTTGCCATTGTAATTAGAATGGTGAATGGGTTTAATGAAAAGGGATGAGCGGGTGGGACAAGCAAAAAATTAACAGGCGATTTCAAGGGCAAATTATTTTAGCATTGGTGTTGGCGTTGATTTGCGGGCAATTGACGCGAGTTGAAGTGGGTTGGGAGCATTTTGGATTTCACCGAATTCTAAATATTCCAGTAATTGGAATTTATAGTTTTATTGGAGAGTTATTTTTGCGTTTGCTGCAAATGTTGATTGTTCCATTGATTGCGTCGGCGATGATTACGGCGATGGGCAGTTTGGCGGGGGAAGGAATCTTGGGCAGGTTAGGTTTTAAAACGATTTGTTATTATTTATCGACAACATTGTTGGCGGTTTTAACGGGGTTGGGTTTTGTGAATTGGATTCGTCCGGGGCAAATTCAGGGAGAAACAGCGAAGGAATTACTAGGATTATCTCGAGGATCAGGAGAGATTGCGAAGATTTTAGGAGAAAAGGGGCCGAGTGATTTAGTGGAAATTTTTTTACGCATGGTGCCGCGCAATGTGGTAGAGGTTGCGTCACAAAATGGACAAATGTTGGGGGTGATTTTTTTTAGTCTTTTGTTTGGCTTTTTTATGACGCGACTTTCGGGCGAAACGAAGTCTATTTTGAAGAAATTTTGGCAAGGTGTTTATGAGATTATGCTAATGATAACGGAGTGGGTGATGCGTTTTGCGCCTCTTGGGGTTTTTGGATTGGTGGCGAAAGTGTCGGCATCCACGGCACCGCAGGATTTTCGTATTTTATTCAGTTTTTTTATTACTGTTTTATTGGCTTTGGCTTTTCATTTTTTTATTTCTTTGCCGTTGTTATTGCGAGGCATGGGAAAAATCAATCCTTGGTTGCATTTTCGGGCGATTTTTCCGGCGTTGCTGACGGCGTTTTCAACCAGTTCTTCCAGCGCGACTTTGCCGGTGACATTGGATTGTTTGGAGCGTCGCGCGAAGGTGAGTCATCGCATTACAAGTTTTGTCACGCCGTTGGGCGCGACAGTGAATATGGATGGCACGGCACTTTACGAATGCGTAGCGGTCATATTTATTGCTCAACTTTATGGTGTGCAACTGGCGTTTCAGCAACAGTTCTTAATTGTGATTTTGGCGTTATTAACTTCAGTGGGGGTAGCAGGCATTCCCAGCGCAAGTTTGGTAGCGATTATGGTAATTCTTTCGTCATTAAAGCTTCCAGTGGAAGCCATTGGTATTTTGATGGTGTTTGATCGTTTGTTGGACATGTGTCGCACAGCGGTCAATGTGTTTAGCGATACGTGTGGAGCGGTCATTATTGCTCGAACGGAAGGGGAAATGACTGTGATGGAGAAAAGTGGATAAAAATATTAAAGCCAATTTGCTGAACCGCGTAAGTTGCCAGGATTGGTTTGCGAAAAAGAAGTCGCAGGAGTTTCCACTTTCCATTCTTCCAAAAGTTTTTCCGGGATTTCATTTAAAAAACGGGAGCGCGTTTGAAAAAGATCGCCGGTTATAGGGTTGCGTTGCAAGCGCATGAGTGGATAGGTTAAATAGAGAGCATCGCGTGCTCGGGTTACGGCAACATAAAAGAGGCGGCGTTCTTCTTCGAGTTGATCCGGATCGTGTAAGCAACGAGCCATCGGGAGCGCGCCGTCGCACAGCATGATGAGAAAAACGATTTTCCATTCGAGTCCTTTGGCTTGATGAATAGTGCTGAGTTTTAGGGTGTCTTGTAGTTGATTTTCTTTATTTTCTTCAAGACGTCCTTGAGGTGTGTCGACGTTGGTAAGGAGAGTGATTTGAGAAAGGAAATCGGATAGGGTTTCGAATTGTTGGGAAAATTCTTGTAATTGACGAAGATCGTCGAGGCGTTGTTCTGCGTTATCAAAAGTTAATTTGAGATAATTTTCATAAAATTTTTCGAGGATAAGTTGAATAAAAGTTGCGTTATCGGGATTAGCTGCTGGATCGGCTGACATCGCGCGTAATTGATCGATGAGTTGTGAAAGTTTTTGCCAAGACGTTAACGATTTGGCGCTGGTGGGTGAGATGCCATCCCAAACCGTTTTGCCTTGAAGCTGTGACCAAAGCTTTTCGGCTCCTCGATCTCCGATGCCCGGCAGAAGTTGTGCCGTCCGCTTAAAAGCGACTTCATCATTTGGATTGATGGCAATTTTTAATATGGCGCATAGGTCTTTAATATGAGCTTGTTCAAAAAATTGAATGCCGGAGGTAATTAAGAAGGGAATGTTGCGACGGCTGAGTTCGAGTTGTAATTCGATAGCGTGGGAGTGAGCGCGGTAGAGAATAGCGATTTCATTTAATGCGATACCTTCGTCATGGAGTTCTTGAATGCGTTGTGCAATGAAACGTGCCTGTTGTGTAGCATCAGTTAAAGGCACGAGAGCAGGTTTGGCACTGGCCGGCTTGTTAGAATGCAGATGTTTGGGGTGTTGTTTGACGTTGTGCGAAATAGAAGCGTTAGCTACGGCAAGAATTTCTGGAGTGCTGCGATAGTTGGTTTCGATGCGATAGGTGGTGGCTTCGGGATATTTTTTGGGGAAATCCAGGATGTTGGCGAAGTTGGCGCCACGCCAAGAGTAAATGCTTTGGGCATCATCACCAACGACCATGAGATTTTTATGTTGCGCAGCAAGTAAATCAATAAGTCGTGCTTGGACAAGGTTAGTGTCTTGATATTCGTCGACCAATAAATAAAGCCATTGTTGTTGGTAGCGTTGGCGAATGGTTTCATGATTTTCCAAAAGTGCTAAAGGTAAAGTGAGTAGATCATCATAATCGACGACGTTTGAACTTTTTTTGCGTTGTTGAAAAACAGTTTGAAGTTGGGTGAGTTGGGGTAGGTATTCTGTGAGATGGACAAAGTTGCTGGAGGCTAATTGCTCCAAACTTTGTTGTGTGTTAATGGCAAGACTAAATAATTCCAGAATGGCGTCGGCTCGAGGGAAGAGTTTGTCTTTTTTATCTTTTTTGTCTTTAACGCTTAGTCCTAAACTGGCTAAGCAGGAGGTGAGAAGGGATTTAGAATCTTCACGGTCTAAAATGGTGAAATCAGGTCGTAACCCCACTTCCGAGGCGTGTCTTCGGAGTAGTCGATTACCGATGGCGTGAAAGGTGCCGCCCCAGATTTGTGAAGCGTCAATCGGCAAAAGATTTTCCACACGATAAAGCATTTCTCGAGCAGCTTTGTTGGTGAAAGTGAGCAGTAAAATTTGTTGGGGAGCGATGCCATTTTCGAATAAATAAGCGACGCGATAAATTAAAGTGCGAGTTTTTCCGCTGCCAGCGCCGGCGATGACAAGGGCCGGGCCGGGCGCGGCTGTCACGGCGGCGAATTGATCGGTATTAAGCTCTTGAGCGTAATCAATTTTTTGCGTGGTATGATGAGTTTGAAGAGTGTAGCGCAAGGGAAATTAAGGATTATAAATTAATAATTAATTAAGAATGATGTAATAAGTTGATTTTGACCTTTTGAATGATTGTAATAAAAATAGCGATTTCATAATTCATTCTTGCTTTGTTAAAAATTCTTCGACCAATGCCGCATAAGCGATAGCGCCTGTGCTATGGAGATCGTAAGCAAAAATAGGTTTTCCATGACTGGGAGCTTCACCCAAACGAATGGTGCGTGGAATTAAGGTTTCATAAAGAGAGGCACCAAGATGGTTTTTGACTTCTTGAATGACGGTTTGGGAAAGTTTGGTGCGAGCATCATACATAGTCATGAGAATGCCTTCGATTTGGAGATTGGGATTGGCGGTTTGGCGGATGCGTTCGATATAACTCAAAATTTTGCTGAGCCCTTCCAGAGAAAGATATTCGCATTGTAGCGGGATTAAAATGCTGTCGGCAGCGATTAATGCTTGAGTCATGAGCGCGCCGAGGCTGGGTGGACAATCGATAAAAACAAAATCGAAGGTGGGATTGAGGCGAAGCGGTTCAAGAATCTGTTTTAAGCGGTGGATTGAATTTTCGAGTTGTGCGATTTCGATTTCGATGCCAGCTAAATCTTTTTCAGAAGGGAGTAATGAAAGGTTGAGATAATCGGTAGGAGCGATGAATGTTTCTAAGGGTCGATTATCACCTAACAAAACAGGGTAAAGGCTCAGGTTGGGCTGCTCTTGAAAACCCACAGCGCTTGTGGCGCTAGCTTGGGGGTCGAGGTCAATTAAAAGAACTTTTTTATCTTTAGCGGCTAACCCTGCAGAAAGGTTAACGGCTGTGGTGGTTTTGCCCACGCCGCCTTTTTGATTGGCTATGGCGATAATTTTCATGTTTGAAAGAGAGATAACAATTTATTTTGAAATTTAATAAAGAGAAAAAGAGGAAAAAGAAATCAATTTTACGATAAGTTTAATTTTCAGAGTGAGTTTTGCGAGCTTGAAAGGCCAGTGAAAAATTCGTATATTAAGCAGGAGATGAAAATGTTGAATTTGGTTGAAACCACAGCGGATTGGTTAAAGGGCGACGACGCGCAAGAAAATAGTATCGTTCTGAGCAGTCGTATGCGTTTGGCGCGCAATCTGGTGGGTTACGCTTTTCCAACGTGGGCTAAGAAAGCCGAACGAGAAAAAGTATTGTCGGTGGTGATGCCGGTGGTTTTGGAATTATCGCCGATGGAGAGTCCTTTGGTAGCGGAGTCGATGGAGAGTTTTTCCGTTTTAGATAAGCAGATTTTGGTTGAGCAACATTTGATTAGTCGTGAACATGCAGCAAAGGCGGGCGGCAGTGGCGTAGTGGTGAGTCATGACCGTTCGCTGAGTATCATGATTGATGAGGAGGATCATTTGCGCATGCAGGCTTTTAAGCCTGGGTTGCAGTTGGATGCGGTGTGGAAGATGATTAACAAAGTAGACGATGATTTGGATGAGAAATTGCATTTTGCTTTTTCGGATCGTTACGGTTATTTGACGGCTTGCCCGACGAATGTGGGAACGGGGATGCGGGCTTCGGCTATGTTGCATTTGCCGGCTTTGGTGTTGGCGGATCAGATCAATCAAATTGTGCAAGCAGTCGGAAAGTTGGGATTAGCGGTGCGAGGATTGTATGGTGAAGGAACGGAAGCATTGGGTAATTTGTTTCAAGTTTCGAATCAGATGACTTTAGGCGAATCGGAAGAGGAGATTATTGAGCGCTTGAATAAGGTGATTACGCAGATTGTTGAGCACGAAGAAAATGCGCGTGCAACTTTACTCGAGAAAAGTCCGCGAGTGGTGGCGGATCAAGTGGGTCGCGCTTATGGAATTTTGAGTCATTGTCGTTCGATTTCGTCAAAGGAGGCGTTGAATTTATTGTCATTGATTCGTTTGGGTATGGAAATGGGAATTTTTGCGAAAGAAGCAAGCGCCATTGTGAGTGATTTGATGATTGTGACGCAACCGGCCCATTTACAGTTTCATTGTGAACAAAAGTTATCAGCAGAAGATCGCGATGGGTTGCGAGCAGACTTAATTCGAGAAAAGCTTTCTGTTTTGAAGCGACCTGATATGAGTTTAGTCAAACCTATAAAGAAAGGTAAGCAAGATGAATAATTTTACTCCTCGAGCGCAACAGGTGTTGGCATTGGCGCGTAAAGAGGCCGACCGATTTAACCATAATTATGTGGGCACCGAGCATTTGTTGTTAGGCCTAATTAAGTTGGGGCAGGGTGTGGCAGTCAATGTGCTGCAAAAAATGGGGTTGGATTTGGAAACGGTGCGTGCCGAAGTGGAGAAGCAAGTTGGCACGGGTCCGGATACCAAAATGGCAGGAAATATTCCTTACACGCCTCGTGTGAAAAAAGTTTTGGCATTAGCGGATAAAGAGGCGAAGACTTTGAACCACAGTTATGTGGGCACGGAACATTTATTGTTGGGTTTGTTGCGTGAAGGAGATGGCGTGGCGGCGCGCGTGTTAAAAAGTTTGGATGTGGATATTGAACGCACCCGTTTGGAAGTGTTAAAGGAATTGGATCCGGGTTATACGGGCGAAGAAGGCGAAGAAAGCGCAGAACAGGCTGAGCAAGGAGCGGCACCTCAAGAAAAGCGTTCGGAAAAAATGCCAGCGTTGAAAGCATTTGGTCGTGATTTAACGGATTTGGCTAAGAAGGGTGATCTCGATCCGGTGATTGGTCGCAAAAATGAGATTGAGCGTGTGATTCAGATTTTATGTCGACGCACCAAAAATAATCCTGTTTTGATCGGAGAAGCGGGCGTAGGTAAAACAGCGATTGTGGAGGGTTTGGCGCAAGAAATTATTTTGGGCAATGTGCCGGATTTGTTGCGTGATAAAAAAGTGGTAACTTTGGATTTGGCCTTGATGGTGGCGGGCACCAAATATCGCGGTCAATTTGAAGAGCGCATTAAAGCGGTGATGGAAGAGATTCGACGCCATAAAAATGTGATTCTTTTTATTGATGAGTTGCACACGATTGTGGGCGCAGGTTCTGCGGAAGGAGCGATGGATGCTTCGAATATTATTAAACCGGCGCTTTCTCGAGGCGAGTTGCAATGTGTTGGCGCAACGACTTTGAATGAATATCGCAAGTATATTGAAAAAGATTCCGCGTTGGAACGACGTTTTCAAACGGTGAAGGTAGAAGCGCCTTCGGTGGATGAAGCGATTCAGATTTTGAAAGGTTTACGTCCGAAATATGAGGCGCATCACAAGGCGAAAATTTTAGATGTTTCGGTAGAAGCAGCGGTAAAATTGTCGGATCGCTATTTAGCGGGACGCCAGTTGCCCGATAAGGCTATCGATGTGATGGATGAAGCGGGCGCGCGGGCACGAATTGCTGCCACGATTCAACCTCCTAATTTTAAAGAGTTAGAGTCAAAAATGGAAGAGGTTCGAATCGAGAAAGAGACAGCTATCAAGAATCAGGATTTTGAAGCGGCAGCAGCTTTGCGTGATAAAGAGAAAGAGGCAAAAACCAATTACGAAGAAAAGGTTAAGGCTTGGAAAACGCATCGTGAGGAACAGATTGTGACAGTTGATGAGGATGATGTATTTCAAGTGATGTCTAAGTGGACGGGTATTCCTTTACAACGTTTGACGATGGAAGAGTCGGCACGGTTGCTTCGTGTTGCTGAGGAGTTGAAAGGAAAAGTGATTGGCCAGGATGAAGCAGTGAATGCGATTGGTCGGGCTTTGCGACGTTCGCGTGCAGATTTGAAAGATCCGAAGCGTCCTATTGGGAGTTTTATTTTCTTGGGGCCAACAGGTGTTGGAAAATCGCATTTGGCCAAGGTGTTGGCGGAATATATGTTTGGTAACAGTGATGCGCTCATTCAGATCGATATGAGTGAGTATATGGAGAAATTTAATGTTTCGCGATTGGTAGGATCGCCTCCCGGTTATGTGGGTTACGAGGAAGGGGGACAGTTGACGGAACGTGTGCGACGTCATCCTTATAGCGTTGTTTTGTTTGATGAGATCGAAAAAGCGCATCCCGAAGTTTGGAATATTTTGCTCCAGATTTTGGAAGATGGCATGATTACCGATAGTTTGGGTCGTAAGATTGATTTTCGCAATACGGTTATTATTTTAACTTCTAACGTTGGAGCGGATATTGTTCGTAAATCGACCAGCTTAGGCTTCGGCACAAAAATGGATAGCGAGAGCTATGATCAAATGAAGGAAAAGATGTTGGAAGAAACCAAACGCGTTTTTAAACCGGAATTTCTTAATCGTTTGGATGATATTATTGTTTTCCATTCTTTGACCAAAGAAGATTTGCGACACATTGTGGATATTGAAGTGGGCAAGGTAGTCACTCGTTTGCATTATAAAGAGATCGCTTTGGAATTAACAGATGCCGCGAAAGACTTTTTGATTGAGAAGGGTTACGATCCCGCTTATGGAGCGCGTCCTTTGCGTCGTGCTGTGGAGCGAAATATCGAAGATTATGTGGCCGAAGAAATTTTGAAGGGTAATGTGAAACCAACCAGTGTGATTAAGGTGGATTGTGAAGAAGGTAAGTTGAAGTTTGATATTACTACAGCGCCGCCGCTTAATATTGAAGGCTCAGAACCCGTTTCCACGCCACCGCCTCAAAATTCTTAATTTAGTTCCGGTAAAAGAGCAGCTTTAAAATGAAATAGTTTCTCCTGGTAAGGGGATAGTAATTTTCATTTTAGGCCGCGCTTCTCGGATTTTAGTCTGGAACCATTCCAAAGCTGGCTCATCTCCATGAATAAGTAAAACATGGCGAGGATTGACTTGGATAATGTAATTGAGAATATCTTCGCGTTGGGCGTGGGCCGTTAAATCAAAACAATCGATTTCACAGCGAATCGGTTGCTCACCCTCTTCCGGATCTAAAGTAACTGATTTATTTTCAGCAAATGCGCTTTTCAACTGTCCAGCGGGCGAGTCAGGATCGGTGTAGCCAATGAAGAAAATGGCATGTCGCGGATCGGTAAGAAAATGTTGAGCAACTAAATTGGAAAGGGTGTGTTGAGTCATCATGCCGGAGGACAGGAGATAAATGTGGCCGCGTTGCGGGTTAATTTTTCGAACATTTTTACCGTTTACCAATCGCGGTTTAATGTCGTCGATGAGTTTAAGTTTAGGCGATAGACGTGGGTAATATTTTGCTAATCGATCGTAAATGGTGGAAATATTCCAGCTCAAACCTCCAATAGAGATGGGACAAGGTGGAATAATGCCTTCTTGCATCATATGATACAGAGCAACTAAAGTTTCTTGTGTTTTCCCTAGAGCAAAAGCGGGAATTAAAATGGCGCCATTTCGTTCGATTACTGTATTAATGCTTTTAGCAAGGCGTTCTAATTCTGCTTTTCGACAATAATTACTACTATCCGTAGCGCCTCGCGTGGTTTCAATGAGTAAAGTATCAATTTCATCTTTTGGAAAATCGGCAGAGTAAGAAATTTCTTGGGCATCAAAATTAACATCGCCTGTATAAAAGAAATTACCTTTCGCACTATTAAAACGTAAACCAACAGAACCTAAAATATGGCCTGCGTCAAACATTTCAAAAGAGAATTCATTTCGAGAGGCAGGCTCACCGTTTAAAGAGAGTTTTTTTTCCAAGGCGCAGGGGAACCATCGTTTTTGTATTTGATCGACTTCAGCATGAGAAAAAAGTGGAAGAGTTTCTTGAGATTGGGTTTTCTTCTTCATGATATTCACGGAATTGTGAAGGAGGGGATCGCTTAAATGGGTAGTGGGCTCACTCATGAAGATTTTGGCTTGGGGATGAAGTCGAGCAAAAAGAGGGAGCGTGCCGAGATGATCCAAGTGGGCATGGGAAATGAAAATGGCGTCTAATTTTTTTCCTTGGGTTTGAGTGTATAAAGGTGTGGCAGCCATGCCTTCTTTTTTAGGATGCATCCCAGCGTCTAGAAGGATCGTATAACCTTCCATTTCCAGTAAATAAGAGTTGGCGCCAATTTCATTGGCGCGCGTTAGATTAGTAAGATACCTCATGAACTTTTTACGGCATGAACTCCTCTTAGAAACAATTTTTGATAATGAACTCAATTCATGGGTAAAATTGAAAATTCTATTAAACTGCTAATTTATTATTGCTTCCTTTTAATAACATGTTAGCTTTTCCCGCTTTTATGACAAAAAAAATGAAAAAATCAAAAAAAATCGGTAAAAGTTCCAAGGCGGTAAAGGTAAATCGAGCCAAAGGAACAAAGAAAAAAGTGAATGCTGCTTCGAAAAAAAAGGCAGTTCGTTCCATTTTGTCTAAAACATCTTCTGCTTTGAAACAGTTAAAGAAAAAAGTAGCGCCTAAGCCGACTCGGGCTGTGGAAAAGATTCAAAAGCCTAAAATTTTAGCGCGTCCCGTGGTAGTAAAAAAAATAGCCAAAAAACCTGTCAAGTTGACTCCTTTTCTTTTAACTCAACAGAAAAAGTTGCAGGAACTTCGCGATTTGTTGTTAGATCAGATGCAGGATGTAGCGCAAGGCAATTTGCGGGCTGCTCCAGAAAGTGGGGGAGGTGCGGCGTTTGGTCAACATATGGGAGATGCCGGAAGTGATGCTTATGAAAAAGATTTTGCCTTAAGCTTGCTTTCTCAAGAGCAAGATTCTCTTAATGAAATTGAAGATGCTTTGCAACGCATTGAGGATGGCTCTTACGGTATTTGCGAGAAATCGGGGAAAACGATCCCTAAAGCCCGTTTAGAGGCTTTACCTTGGGCGCGTTTTACCGTGGAATGCCAAGCTGAAATGGAAAAAGCGATGAAAGGAAAACATCGCTGGGAGTCTGTGCCTCAGTTTATGGATATGAATGAAGGCTCTGATGAAGAAGACGAAGAGGAGGGTGAGGAAGAAACCCGAATTCGAATTAAAGAAGAATAGAAAGAAAAATAAACTTTTCAGATTTTCTTTTTTTGCTAAAAACATAACTTTCTTATGATTACTACCAAAATATCTCAGCGACCTCGTCGGAGGTTGAATCGATCTTTTCCGAAAAGGAAAATTGATATTAATCCGGATGCCTTGGAATTTAAAAATACGGAATTATTAAAAAAATTTATTACCGAAAAAGGTCGTATTTTGCCTCGTCGTGTTACAGGGATGCCAGCCAAGTGGCATCGAAAACTGAATCGTGCTATTAAACGAGCGCGACATGTTTTATTGGTCAAATAACATTTAATTTTTACAATCTTATGGCTCGTCAATGTCAAATCACACAAGCGAAACCGGTTAAAGGCAGTTCCATTATCCGAAGTGGTAAGGCCAAGAAAAAAGGCGGTATTGGTATGCATGTCACAGCTAATACGCCGCGCAATTTTTTCCCCAATTTAAAAAACAAAAAGATTTATGTGCCGGAATTGAAACGTTACGTTTCAGTCAAGTTGACAGCGCGCGCTTTGAAAACAGTGACGCGTCACGGCGCTTACAACACTTTAAAAAAAGCTGGCATTATTTAGATTGCCAGGTTTGCTTCACATGGTAAGGGGTTGACTTTTTCAGAGTCTTCCTGCATTTTTCCAAACATTATGCGTTGGGTGTTTCTCTCTCTTTTTTTTGTATTGTCATTTTATCAGCCCGGAAATGCTGCGGAATGGCAAATTATCCGTTTAGAGAATCGAGATTACCTTAGTTTGATGCAAGTCGCGGAATTTTATCGATTAATGCAACCCATTGATTCTCGTGATAAAGAACGTACTTTAGTGGGAGGAAATTATACTTTAAAATTCCGGCTTGATAGCGAAGAAATGCAAATTAATGGTGTGAAACATGTTCTTTGTTTGCCGGTTTATCAGAGGAATGGTCAATGGCTGATTTCGCGAATGGATTTAGTTAAAACATTGGATCCTATTTTGCGTCCTAGCCGTATTGAAGAAGGCAAAAACTTTAATACTATTATTTTAGATGCGGGTCATGGTGGTGGCGATCAAGGGGCGCGTTCTGTATGGTCGCCTAATGAAAAGGTTTTGACTTTGGATCTCGCGCGTCGACTAAGGGGACTTTGTGAAGATAGTGGATTTCGCGTGGTTATGACGCGAAATGATGATGTTTTAATTCCGTTAGAGGAGAGAGCCAATTTTACTAGACGCTATAATAATTCAATTTTTGTAAGTTTACATTTTAATTCGGGCCCTTCTCATGCCAAAGGAGTCGAAACCTATTGTTTGTCACCTCGCGGCACGCAATCAACCATGTCCAATCGCTTACGCTTGGCCGATTTCAATCAAGCGCCAGGTAATCTTCACGATGCCAACAATATTTTGCTAGCAAGCTCTATCCAATCCCAACTTTCTGAATTGAGAGGGAATCCTACGGAAATTCGCGGTGTAAAACGCGCTCGTTTTACTGTCTTGCGTGCAGCGAGTCAGCCTGCTGTTTTGGTTGAAAGCGGTTTTGTCAGCAATCGTGAAGATGCGCAAAAATTAGCTTCCTCGAGTTATCGCCAATTATTGGCTGAAAAAATTAGACGCGGCATTTTGGATTATCAAATGTTGCTAAGACAAGGCACTAAAACTCGCCCTGAAAAAGGACTTGCTCTTTGGGGCGGACGCAATCTTTTGTTGGCTTATCTTTCAAATTAAGAATTATGAAGTTTTATTTTTTAAATCTTGATTCATAATTCATAATTTTCCCAAATGTCCGTTAACTACAAAGATACTTTAAACTTGCCGCGAACTGACTTTCCTATGAAAGCCAATTTGCCAACCCAAGAACCTAAGTGGTTGGAAACATGGCAAAAAGAAGATCTGTATCAGGAAATTTTAAAACGTCGCAAAGAAGGTGATCGGTTTATTTTGCATGATGGCCCCCCTTTTGCCAACGGCGATGCTCATATGGGGCATGCTTTAAACATGACTTTGAAAGATATTGTTCTCAAATCGCGTAATATGGCAGGTTACTTTGCTCCTTTTATTCCGGGTTGGGATTGTCACGGTTTACCCATTGAACATAAAGTCATGAAAGAAATGGGTGCCAAGGTGGATATCGATCCCGTTTCGATACGAAAAAAATGCGCGGCTTATGCCGAAAAATATATCAACATTCAACGTGAACAATTTCAAAGACTTGGCGTTTTTGGTGATTGGAAAAATCCTTATCTGACTATGGCGCCAGAATATGAGGCGGAAATTCTTAGGCTTTTTGCTAAACTCGTAAGGAAAAATCTCGTTTATCAATCCTTAAAACCTGTTTACTGGAGCACAGGATGTCAAACCGCATTGGCCGAGGCTGAAGTAGAGTATCAAGATCGCGAAGATCAAGCGATTTATGTGAAATTTCCGTTAATGGATGATGCTTCGCAAAAAACTTTTTTTGTCATTTGGACAACCACTCCTTGGACTTTGCCTGCAAATTTAGCGATTGCGGTTCATCCGGAATTAGATTATGTAGCGGTCAATTTTCAATCAGAAATATTGATCTTAGCAAAAGCCCGACTTATCGACCTAGAAACAAAATTAGGCGCCAAATTACCTGTCATTCAGGAAAAAAAAGGAAAAGAATGGGTCGGTGCGCGTTATCGGCATCCTTTTTTGAATCGCGAGTCGAAAGTGATTGCAGCTGATTTTGTCACTGCGGATTCGGGATCCGGTTTAGTGCATATTGCTCCTGGTCACGGTCAGGATGACTATCAAGCGGGCTTGAAGGAGAAATTAGAAATTTTGTCACCGGTTGATGACCGAGGATGTTTTACCGAAGAGTGCGGAGTTAAAGATTGGGTTGGAAAATATGTTTTCGATGCCAACCCTGTTATTATTCAAAGTCTTAAACAGCAAGGGAGTTTATTGGCTGAAGAAACATTAACGCACAGTTATCCTCATTGCTGGCGTTCGAAAACGCCGATTGTTTTTCGTTCAGTCAAACAATGGTTCATTCGAGTTGATGATTTTCGTCAAAAAGCTTTGGATTTGATTGATCAAGTCACATGGATTCCGGATTGGGGCATTAATCGGATTCGTGGTGCCGTGGAAAGTCGTCCCGATTGGTGCATTTCCCGACAAAGAACATGGGGCGTGCCCATCCCAGTTTTTTATCAGGAAAAGGGCGATGCGATTTTGTCACCAGAAGTGATTGAAAGATTCGCTGATCTCGTCGAAAAACACGGAACCAACCTTTGGTTTGAAATGTCGGGTGATGAATTGGCTGAAAAACTGGGTCTCGAGAAAGGATTAAAAAAAGGCACCGACACGTTGGATGTTTGGATCGACTCGGGTTCTAGTCACGCGGCCGTGCTAAGAAAAGAAGGATGTTTTCCGGCTGATCTGTATTTGGAAGGAAGCGATCAACATCGTGGTTGGTTTCAATCATCACTTTTGACTTCAGCCGCTGCGACAGGTGAAGCGCCTTATCGTCAGGTTTTAACCAATGGTTTTGTCGTTGATTTGGATGGGAAAAAATTGTCGAAATCCAATACATATCAAAAACCTGTGGATCTCATGTTTTTTGTTAATAAAAGTGGCGCTGATATTTTACGACTTTGGGTTGCCAGTCAGGATTTTCGCGATGACGTCCCTTTTTCTGAAGAAATTTTTAGTCGCGTTACCGATACTTATCGCACGATTCGCAACACATTGCGTATTTTATTGGCAAACTTATATGATTTTGATCCTAAGACGAATGCTTTGCCTTATGAGAAACTAACTTTGCTCGATCAATATATTTTGGTTTCTATCAAACAATTAATTGAAACCTGTTTGAAAGCTTATAACCGATATGAGTTTCATGAAGTGTATCATGCCGTGAATCGTTTTTGTGCTGTGCAACTCTCTTCTTTTTATATTGATGTCACTAAAGATCGAATGTATTGCGATCAGGCGAATTCGATCCGGCGTCGTGCCACTCAAACTACTATGCATGAAGTAGCAAGTGTTTTATGCCGTTTGTTGGCTCCTCTTATGCCCTTTACTACTGATGAGGCTTGGCGAGTGTTGGGTAATTTGGAATCGGTTCATCTTAGCCGATTTCCTGAGGTCAAAAGCTATCCTAATGAAGATTTTATTTTTGGAGAGTGGCCTAAGCTGTTGTCTGTAAGAGATGAGATTAATGCTAAACTAGAAGGTTTGCGTTCGCAAAAAAGTATCGGTAAAAGCCTGGAAGCTCAAGCGAGTGTAGGGCGAAATTTGGGTTTGGATATTTTTGAATCGGTATGGACTGAAGTCATGAATGTTTCGCAAGTGATACAAGCGGACAGCGACACGAAAGAAGTTGAAAAGGCTTCAGGTCAATCTTGCGCGCGTTGCTGGAAAATTTTGCCCGAAGTCGGAACGAGCGAAAAACATCCTGAACTTTGTCAGCGATGCGAAGAAGCAGTGGAAACATTTTTGACTCAGCAACAAAACTAATGAAAACAGTTCTAAAGACCCAAAAACCGACATGGGTGTTCTGGATTGTTTTTGTTAGTTGGTTGATTTTGGATATTGCGACGAAATATTGGGCGGTAAAATACCTCAAGGGGCAACTTCCTATTGTTGTGATTCCTAATTTTTTTCGTTTGATTTATCATATTAATTTTGGTGTGGCGTTTGGTTGGTTCAATGAAAAATCAAAGATTTTTCTTATTGTGATGATTCTTGCCCTAATGTTATGGATGATTTGGTTTGCTCGAACCTTATCCTGGGAAAAAATTGGAATTAATTTTGCTGCGGGTTGGGTGGCTGCTGGGGCAGTTGGAAACTTAATGGATCGAGTTAAACAAGGTTATGTTATCGATTTTTTAGATTTTACTTTTTGGGGCTGGTCATATCCCACTTTTAATGTCGCGGACACTGGTATTTGTGTCGGCTTAGGCCTTGTGCTACTATTGGAATGGAGAAAATGGTGGGGAAAGACGACTTAATATGAACGCGTTACAAAAAGAAATTTTAGAGTTAAAACAGAAAAAAAATGCTGTGATTTTGGCGCATAATTATCAGGTGGCGGAAATTCAAGACATCGCTGATTTTGTGGGAGATTCCTTGGGACTTTCCTATCGCGCTCAGGAAAGCCAGGCAGACATTATTTTGTTTTGTGGAGTTCATTTCATGGCCGAAACTGCGAAAATCGTGAATCCTTCGCGTAAAGTGTTGATTCCTGATATGGACGCGGGTTGTTCCTTATCCGAATCTTGTCCTTCCGAAGAATTGGCAGCATTTCTCAAAAAAAATGCTGAGGAAAATTATTATGTCGTGGCTTACATCAATTGTAGTGCGGGCGTGAAAGCGTTAAGCGATGTGATTTGCACATCAGGCAACGCGGTAAAAATGGTTCAATCTGTTCCTGCTGATCGCAATATTTTGTTTGTGCCAGATCAGAATTTAGGCGAATGGGTGCAACAGCAAACCGGCCGTCCTATGGATTTATGGAAAGGAGAATGTTATGTGCATGTGGAATTTACCCATGCCAGCATCACTAAAATTCGCGAACAATATCCTGATGCACCTGTGGTGGCGCATCCTGAATGTACGCGTGCAGTTCGCATGTTAGCCGATGAAGTTTGTAGCACAGAAAAAATGGTGAGTTTTTGTCGAAATCATCCTTCCAAAAATTTTATTATCGTAACCGAATCAGGAATGTTGCATCGGTTAAAACGAGAACTTCCTGATCGTAATTTTATTCCTGGCCCTACCGAACTTTGTGCCTGTGCTGATTGTCGCTATATGAAAATGAATACCCTCGATAAAGTTCGCGATGCTTTACTTCACGAAAAACCTGAAATCATTTTGCCTGAATCTTTGCGCCTTCGCGCCTTACAACCTATCGAACGAATGTTGGAATTGAGCAGGAATTAAAAACTGAATCCTCAGGTCAAGATCAAGGATGACATCAAGTTGATTGGTAATTTTTAGAAAATGTTTAAGAGGATGTTTGAGGCTAACCCGCGATTAAAATAATTATTCCTGTCCGTTGTTGCCTTTTCCATTCCATTCTTGACGTCGGGGTTTGGGCAGCGGCGGGCAGCGATCCAAAGTCCAATGAATGGAACCGGATGAAAATAAATTTTCTATAGCATTTTGAAACTCGGTGCTGGGTTGAATGAAAAAATGAGGGTTGGTCTCGAGTAAAATTTTAGTTTCAGTTTGGGGTGTAAAAACTAAACGGACAGGGCATGAGCCTTGATGCGCTTTCAGCAATTCTTCAAGTTGAGGTAAGGCACGGGTTTGAGTAGGTAAGGTAATTTCCACGCTGCTAGCAAATTTGGAAAAAGCTTGATCCAAAGGCACCATTTCTAAAATTCGTAAGCTTGGTTTTTCGCCGCTTAAATCTAACGAACCGGCCACTAGGATGATTTGATTATCTTGCAAAAATGTTTTCCATTTTTCGTATTCGCCGGGTGCCAGAAAAAGTTCCATGTGCCCCTCCAAATCGTCTAATAAGGCCTTTCCAAAAGGGCGCTTGTCTTTGGTGTAACGATGTTCGGCATGGCTTAGGATGCCGCCCAATCGCACGACAGTTCGATCAGGTTGATTGGCAATGCTGGTTGTTGTGGAGAGGGAAAATTGGGAGAGTAAATCTTGATAATGATCTAAAGGATGACCAGAAATGTAGACACCAAGAAATTCTTTCTCGTAAGCCAGCCGTTCCGCTAGGGGCCAATCTTCGATGCTTGCAGTTTCACGAGTTTTGGGTTGTGCTAGGGTTTCTTCTAAATTTTCGAACAGTGAAGTTTGTCCGCGTTGCGTGTCGCGATGGTGGCCCGAGGCGGAGGCAAGGGCATCATTGATTTGGGTGAAAATTCGAGCTCGATTCGTATCCCATTCATCGAAGGCGCCGGCTTTGACCAAACTTTCTAACGATTTTTTATTAACCGTGCGCGTGTCACACCGACGGCAAAGGTCGTAGAGATCTTTGAATGGGCCTTGTTGATTGCGATTTTCGACAATCAGGTTTACGGCGGTTTCGCTTACATTTTTAATTGCCGCCAAACCATAACGAATGGCTCCATCGCTTACGCTAAATTTAGCTTGGCTGTGATTAATGGAAGGGGGAAGAAATTTGATGTTTAACGCGCGACACTCAGCACCAAAAATTCCCATTTTATCAATGTCGCCGATATCATTGGTCATGAGCGCGGCCATAAATTCCACCGGATAATTGGCTTTTAGCCATGCGGTGTGATAGGCGATTACGCCGTAGGCGGCGCTGTGCGATTTGTTGAATCCGTAGCCAGCAAATTTTTCGAGTAAATCAAAAATTTTATCTGCTTTAGCTTGAGGAATTTTGTTGGTTTTGGCGCAGCCTTCGACAAATTTTTTTCGTTCTTGAGCCATTTTTTCTTTGTCTTTTTTGCCCATTGCGCGACGCAATAAATCGGATTGTCCGAGTGTGTAACCCGCGAGCAAACTGGCAGCTTGCATGACTTGCTCTTGATAAATCATGATGCCGTAAGTGTCCGAACAGCATTGCTCCAAAAGTGGATGTTCGTATTTGATTTCAACCTGTCCTTTTTTGCGTTTGATATAGTCAGGAATCAAATCCATGGGACCGGGACGATAGAGGGCAATCAAAGCTATGATATCGTCCACATTATGAATATCAAAACGGCGACACAGATCGCTCATGCCTGGTGATTCCACTTGAAACACGCCTACGTTTTGTCCGCGATTGAGCAAGGCAAACGTCGCAGGATCGTCCAATGGAATATCGTGGGTGCTTAAGGTTTTGTGTTGCGTTTCTTGAATCAAATCGAAAGTGTCTTGGACAACCGTTAGCGTTTTTAATCCAAGGAAATCCATTTTTAGCATGCCCACTTCGCTCAACATGTTCATGTCATATTGTGTGACAATTTCGCCATTGGCCGCCCTGGCTAGCGGAACTTGTTGATTGATGGGGACGTCGGAAATGACAACCCCCGCAGCGTGAACACCGGCTTGTCTAATTAAACCTTCGATGGATTGAGCGAGAGTGATAGTGCGATGTGTGTTTTCTTCGTTGTTATAAGCTTGTTTAAGTTCCGGACTTAACTCGAGTGCTTGTTGAATGGTAAGTCCCGGCGGCATGCCCGGAATCATTTTTGATAATCGATCCCCTTCGCCATAAGAAAAACCCAAGACTCGATTGACATCGCGGATCGAACCTTTAGCGCCCATCGTTCCGTAAGTGATAATTTGGGCGACGCACGTTTCTCCATATTTTTTGCGCACGTAAGCGATGACGTCGTTGCGATGATTGTAACAAAAATCGATATCGATATCGGGCGGTGAAACGCGTTCGGGATTTAAAAAACGTTCAAACAATAAGCCATAGCGTAAAGGATCGATGTCAGTGATATTTAAAACGTAAGCGACAATGCTGCCCGCAGCGCTTCCGCGTCCTGGGCCTACAGGAATGCCATGTGTTTTGGCAAAATGGATAAAATCCCAAACGATAAGAAAATAGCTAACAAAGCCGGTTTTTTCTAAAATAGAAAGCTCGTAATTCAAACGTTCTTGAAGAGTTTTTTGTTTTTCAATATTGCCCGATGCAAAATCGTTAGCATAGCGTTCATATAATCCTTTTTGACAAAGTTCTCGCAAATAATCTTCGCGACTTTGTTGGGTTGGCATGGGAAAGGCTGGGAATTTGTTCACGCCCAATTCAATTTCGAGATTGCATTTTTCAGCGATTTCCAAACTATTTTTTATGGCATCAGGAACTTCAGAAAAAAGTTGGGTCATTTCTTCAGCGCTTTTGAGATAAAATTGATCCGATCCATAGCGCATTCGCTTTTCATCAGCCTGTAACGAACCGGTTTGCAAGCAGACAAGGATATCTTGAGATTCAGCATCTTCTTGTCGCAAATAGTGAACGTCGTTAGTGGCGACAAGTTTTAAACCGGTTGTTTTTGCAGCTTTAATGAGAAATCGATTTAATTTTTTTTGAACATCAATGCCGTGATCGTTGAGCTCGATATAAAAATCATCTTTTGAAAAGATTTCTTGGTATTGTTTGAGTGTGTTGAGCGCGGCTTTTTCGTTGCCTGATAAAAAATGATGGGCAACTTCACCGCGAATACAGGCGCTGGTTCCGATGAGTCCTTGGCTGTATTGTGATAAAAGTTTTTTATCAATTCGTGGATGTTGACCTGCAGGCGTTTCGATTTGAGCTAGACTGACTAGCTGTATCAAATTTTGATAACCGGTTTGATCTTTGGTTAGTAGTAAAAGATGATAATCCTGGGATTGTTGGCCTAATTTTTTTTTCTCAAGCCGATCGCCTGCTGTGATATAAACTTCGCAGCCAATAATAGGTTTGATTTCTTTTTCGCGGCACGCTTTATAAAATTCCAAGGCTCCATAGAGTGCGGCATGATCGGTTAAGGCGACGGCATGAAATCCTAATGAAACTGCGTAATCGGGTAGAGTGGGTGGAGGATTGGGTTGTTTTTTTAGTTCGGGCTCTAGGGAAATGCGACAAAATCCATCTAAAATGCTATAATCAGAATGCACATGAAGATGGACAAAATCGCTCACAAAAAAATCATAGGAAGCTTAAGGGTTCTGGCAAGGAGGCAATCGAGAAATTGAGAAAAATTTTGGTTAGATAGCAATCGGCGCGGGAATAGCAGGATAAGGGTCGTAATGGTTTAAACTAATATCCTCATAACGAAAGTGATGAATATTTTTCATTTCAGGATTTAGGATTAATGAAGGTAAGGGTCGAGGATCTCGGGTTAATTGAAGTTTAGCCTGTTCGATATGATTTTGATAAAGGTGCAAATCGCCAAAGGTATGAATAAAATCGCCCGGTTTTAAATTGCAAACCTGGCTAATCATATGTGTCAAAAGAGCGTAGGAAGCTAAATTAAAAGGAACGCCTAAAAAAAGGTCGGCGCTGCGTTGATAAAGTTGGCAACTGAGCATGCCGTCGCAAACATAAAATTGAAAGAGAGCATGGCATGGTGGCAAAGCCATTTGATCCAGTTCGCCAGGATTCCAGGCAGTGACAATTAAACGGCGACTGTCAGGTTGATTTTTAATCTGTTCAATTACTTGGTCGATTTGATGAATCGATTTACCTTGTGGAGTTTGCCAATCGCACCATTGTGCTCCATAGATTCGTCCGAGATTACCGTCTGCGTCTGCCCATTCATTCCAAATGCTAACGCTGTGTTCATTGAGATAACCAATGTTGGTGTCGCCCTTTAAAAACCACAACAGTTCGTGAACAATTGATTTAAAATGGAGTTTCTTTGTGGTGAGAAGAGGAAAGCCTTGGGAGAGGGGATATCGAGCTTGTGCTCCAAAAATGGAATAAGTGCCTACGCCCGTGCGATCTGATTTATGTTTTCCTTCATTTAAAAGCAGTTTTAATAAATCATGATATTGTTTCATGGAAAATTAACATTCCGGACTCTTGCGGAAAGCGCGATTATCTAGCATCCATAATTTTTCGGAAACGGTTTCGTCGTCTGAAAGTTTTTTTAAGGCATAATGAATCATCTGCATTTTGGCGTCGAGATTATCAATGATATGAACAAACATAGCTTCTCGCGTTTGAGGAAGCACAGCGGCTCCAAATTCATGTTGACCATGATGACTCAAAATGATGTGTTTCAAATGCAGTAAAAGCGTGTCATCAAGTTGATGCGCTACAGCTGCGTCATTCAGCCAGGTTAAAACTAGGTGGGTGTGCCCCAATAAATTTCCCGCTTCGGTATATTCGGTTCGGGGATAGACTTCCATTTCTGCGATTTTAGCCAGGTCGTGCAGGAGAATACCGGCTATGACCAAAGAGCGATTCAGAGGAGGAAAATCGGGCACATTCATAATGGCGTCAGCTTCGCGTAGCATCATGATGGTATGTTGCAATAAACCGCCGTGATAAGCATGATGGGCTTGTTTCGCGGCGGCAGCTTTTTTGAAATCGTTTCCATGTTTTGCAAAAAGGCTTTCTACGGTTTGGCGCAAGGTATCAGGTTTGAGCGATTGTATTTGTTTTTGCAATTCTTCCCAATAAGCAGTGTGATCAATGGGTGCTTGTTCCCAAAAAAGGCTGGGCTGGTAGCCATCTTGTTCATCGCGTTCTTCTACGGGACGCATTTGCGCAATTTCGATTTGACGACCATATTGTGCATGAACCGAAATTTTTCCCTGAACTTTGAAATGATCGCCGGTGCGCCATTGTTGATTGGCAAAGTAGGGAAACCACACGCGATCTTCAAAAATATTGGCGGCGCATGGAATTTTGCCATCAAATAAGGTTACTCGATAAAAAACGGTGCCATTTTTTGCATGTTTTTTTTCAACAGATTTGAGCGCAATAAACCCTGTCCATGGTTGGTTGAGCGCTTCCGAGAGAGCGTTATTAAATGTTGTTGCCATAGTTAAGCCACCTCTAGTTTGCGAATGGCATGGGCGACGTAAAGAATAAAAGAAAGCGCAGTGAAAACAGCTGTTACAATGACTAGAGCTTGAAAAGGAATTAAAGCATTGGGTTGCATCCAAGCAGGACGAAGCATGGCGGCTAATAAGGTGATCATTTGTAAAGCAGTAGCTGATTTGCCAAACCAACTGGGTTTGATTTCGAGGTTATTGGTTAAGAGTTGTAAGATGACGCAGCCGAGTAATATCATCAAATCGCGACTTATCATTAAAATAAGAAACCATAAGGGTAGTCGCCATTCTTCCGGCATTTGTTTCCAACTCAAAAGCAACAGTGCTGTGAGAAGTAATCCTTTATCCGCTAGGGGATCTAATAGGGCGCCTAAACGTGAGCTTTGATTAAAGCGTCGAGCCAAGAAACCGTCTATGCCATCTGAAATGGCAGCGATTAAAAAAACAATAGCGGCGGCAATGCGTAATGTGCTATCGCGCTGTTCGAGAGGTGGGGAGGCGTAGTAAATAAGAAGAAGCGCAAAAACCGGGATAAGAAAAAAGCGTAATAAGGTGATTTTCGTAGCCAGTGTCATGAGGCGATAGGGGAACGATGTTTGGCTAAACGAGATAAAACACGGTCTTTACCCAAAACTTCTAGCAAATGATAAAGAGAAGGGCCGATTGTGCTTCCGGTAACAGCAGCGCGGCAAGGATGAATGAGTGCGCCTGTTTTTTGGTTGGTCTCGGTGGCTACTTTTTTTAGGGCATTTTCCAAGGCGCTAGAGGTAAATTCACTCAACGCTTCGAATGCGTTATGCAGGTAGGTTAAACTAGCTTTTGAATGAGATGTTTGGAGTAAAGCGGCTGCTTTTTCGTCGATAGGATAATTGTCACCAAAAAAATAGCGAGTCCATTCCGGGAAATCACGCCCGAGTTTGACTTTTTCTTGAACCAATTGAAGAACTTTGCCGAGATATTCCTCGGAAACGGTTTCTGGAATCACGTTGGCTTCTTGCAGGATGGGTTTGGCAAAGGCGGTAAGCTCTGGAAGTTTTTTGGCGCGGAGATATTCACCATTCATCCAATAGAGTTTGTTAGTGTCGAAACGCGCGTTGCCACGATTAACTTGGGGCAGATCAAATTTTTCAATCGCTTCTTCAATAGGAAAAATTTCGCGATTCTCTTTAAGTGACCATCCCAGAAGACAAAGGTAATTTCTCAATGCTTCAGGACAGTAATGTTGATGCATGTAGTCGCCGACGCTAGCGCCGATGTCACGTTTGCTCATTTTCGAGCCATTGACATTGAGAATAAGAGGGATATGGCCGTAATGCGGGGGTGTGGCTCCCAATGCTTCGAAAAGTGCTATATGTTTGGGCGTGTTGGAAATATGATCTTCACCTCGAATCACGTGTGTGATTTTCATTTCTAAATCGTCAATCACATTAACAAAATGAAAAACAGGCACGCCGTTGGATCGTTGAATGACCAGATCAGGATCGGTGGTGCGATCAAAGGTGATATCACCACAAATTAAGTCATGAAATGTAAAGAGGGTTTTTGGTGTGCGAAATCGAATCGCGCCTTCTTGTTCGTAGGCTTTGCCTTCATCCAAAAGTTTTTGAATGTAGCGCTGATAAATGGATTTTCTTTGGCTTTGAAAATAAGGGCCATAGTCTCCGTCTTTATCGGGGCCTTCGTCCCAATTTAATCCTAACCATTTTAATCCTTTGAAAATAATATCGATGGCTTCCTGGGTGTTGCGCGCTTCGTCGGTGTCTTCAATGCGTAGAACCAATGTGCCGCCAGTGTGGCGAGCATAAAGCCAGTTAAAGAGTGCAGTGCGTGCTCCACCAATGTGTAAAAGGCCAGTGGGCGAGGGGGCAAATCGAACGCGAATGGGGGCAGTCATAAAGTTGTCTGGTTTTCATAAGTGATCCTAGGTGGGGTCGCAAGAATTTTCGCAATCAAAAAAATCAAACTCTTTTTTTGCAGGAAGAGATTAACGCGAGTAATTTTTAATTTTTTTTCTTAAGCTTTCGCGTTTGGGATCGTTCTGAATCGCTTTTTCCCATGCTTTCAATGCTTCGCTGGTATGATTGAGTTTGAGGTGGATATCGCCCAAATGCTCTCCGATTTCAGCGTCAAAATTGGATTTTTTAAAAGCTTTTTCAATGATGGGCAGGGCATCTTGGTATTTTTTTTGTTGGTAATAAATCCAACCGAGTGTGTCGAGATAAGCTGGATTTTCCGGTTCATGAGTGAGAGCTTTTTTTACGAGTTCCAGGGCTTGATCGAGTTTGGTGTTATGATCCGCCCATTGATAGCTCAAGTAGTTCATGGCTTTATGATTTTTGGGATTGAGCGATATGCTTTTTTGAAAAGATTTTTCTGATTTTTCGAGGTCACCGGTTTGTTCGTAAAATACTCCCCATTGATAATAGAGTTCGTCTAAAGGATAAGTGGATTCGGTGGAGTTGGTTATGATTTGTTCGGTTTGCTGTAAAAAATCTTGGGCTAGTTTAGTTTGTTTATTTTGTCGCGCAATGAGACTGGAAATGAGAAAAATTTCAGGGGTTGACGGAAATTGTAGTTGGGCTTTTTTCATGATAGCTAAGGCCTCTGAAAGTTTATTTTGTTCGGCTAAGGCTTCAGTTAGTTGAATCCAAACATTAAAATCGGCTCCGGGTTTCAGGATGGCTTTTTTTAGATATTTTTCGCTTAAAGACCAATCGCGGTTTTGAGTAGCTACTTCCGCTAGAAGGGCGGGTTCAATTCCTTTGGTTTCAGCGAGGTCTAGGTAAGTTTGCATTTTGCTGGGATTGTTTTGTTGTCCATAAAGTTTGGCTAAAGCGATGAAGAATTGGCCATTGTCAGGATGTTTTCGGGAAAGATTTTCTATGATCGAAATCGCTTTATTTTTTTGATCGGTATTGAGGTAAACGACAGCGAGACGAGATTGTAACATTTCATTTTTTGGAGAAAGGCGAATGGCTTTTTGATAAAGTGTGATGGCTTGCGAATAATTCGTGCAGAGGGTTTGTATCTCAGCAAGCCGTATGATAAGCGCTAAATTATTAGGAGAAAGGTCGAGCGCATGTTGAAAAAGAGGCAATGTTTTTTGAGCAATTTGCGCAGTGGTAAATTTGGCAGTTTCATTGTCTGTCAATAGGTTGGCATAGGCTTCGCCGGTATTGACCCAAAATTTACTTTGGGTTGATTGTTTAGGCGCTTTTTTTTGAATGGCGGTTATGCCTTGATTTTGGTCGGGTGCATGGGTTTCTTCTAACGTTTGGTAAAGGAGCGCGTAGGCTTGGTAGTTCGTAGTATTTAAAGTGATGGCTTTTTCTAAACTTTTTTGGGCTAGTTCCTTTTTTTTAAGTAAAAAATATGCCAGGCCTTGTTGAGAATAGAGTGTGGAATTGTTGGGTTCTTTTTGGATGAATTGTTGTAAAACTGGCAAGGCTTGGTCTGGTTTTTGCATGGCAAGCGATTGTTCGATTATTAGTTTACCAAGTTCGGTAAAGCTTGGATCTTTTGCAAAGGCTAGTTGATAATAGTGAAAAGCGGCTTGAGGATCATTTTGCGCTTCAGCGCAGATTCCTTGAACATAATAAGATAGGGCACTGGGCTCTGAAAGAAGAGAGGAGGTGGCCTGAAATAGATTTGTGGTGAAAGTATTGGTTGATTCCGAAGCAGGCGGAGTGGTGGTGGGCTTGGAGCAGGCGACGAAAAGAAAAAGATTCAGTGCAAAAGCATTCATTCCAGAAAGTAAGAATCTGGAATGTTGCCAGTTTTTCAATTTGCAAAGCAGTGAGTTCAGCTTACCTGAAGCATAGTCGCTTAGGCTTTGTAACGCAAACGCTTCTTATGGCGATTAGCGCGATTGCGTTTACGGCGTTTATGCCGATTGATCTTTGCTTTTCTACGTTTTTTTAAGGATCCCATGTTTAATAAACTAGTTTGTTGAGAGGGTATTCGATAATTCCTTCGGCACCCAATACTTTAAGTTTTGGTAAAATTTCTCTGACAATCATTTCATCAATAACGGTTTCTACTGCAACCCAGCCGTCATTTGCTAATGGTGAGACAGTTGGATTGCGGAGGGAGGGTAATTGGTTCAAAAGTTTTGGCAAGGATTTTTGAGGGATATTCATTTTTAGGCCCACTTTGTCACGAGCTTGAATCGCGCTTTGCAGAAGCAGTGCTAGGTTTTCAATCAAGGCACGTTTCTTAGGATTTTTCCAACTGCTTTTATTTGCGATAAGTTGTGGATAGGAGGTCATGAGCGTGTCAATGATGCGCAATTGGTTGGCTTTTAACGAAGAACCTGTTTCGGTAATTTCGACGATAGCATCGACCAGTTCAGGCACTTTAACTTCTGTAGCGCCCCAGGAGAATTCTACTTCCGCTGAGACACGATTTTTTTTGAGATAATGACGTGTTAAATTGACAGCTTCGGTGGCGATGCGTTTGCCGCGTAGATCTCGCGCGGAACGGATGGGGGAATCGTTGGGAACTGCTAGCACCCAACGAGCTGGGGCAGCGGTGGCTTTGCTAAAAGGAATGTCGCAAACCACCTCTACTTTTGATTCATTTTCCAAAGTCCAATCGCGTCCCGTGATGCCGATGTCCAGAAAACCATGTTCAACGTAGCGACTAATTTCTTGAGCGCGAATAAGACGAATATCGAGGCTGGGATCGTCTACGGAAGGTTTGTAAGAGCGTGAACCGATTGTAATGTTGTAGCCCGCTTTACTAAAAAGTTGTAGTGTCGCTTCTTGAAGGCTTCCTTTAGGAAGACCCAGTCGCAAAGTTAGGGAAATATTTTTTTCCTTTTTTTTGTCTTTTCCCTTTGTTTTTTTCGATCGTCTGACTGGCATATTTTTATAACATGTTATGCCCCGGGCAGGACTCGAACCTGCAACCAATTGATTAAGAGTCAACTGCTCTACCATTGAGCTACCGAGGCGGTTATGCTTAGTGTAAACATATTCTTTTAAAAGAAGCAATGGACAACATTTTGTTTTTCAATAGTAAAAATTTTAATGTGTTTGTTTTTGACTGATTGAGTTAAGACCAGTTGCAAAAAAGCGATGTTGTCTGATAAGCTGAAAGTTATGAGTTGGGAGCGTTTCATGAATGGGATCGCCATCTTTTTGCGAAAGATGATTGCCCAACGCAAATGGATCTTGGTTGGGGTGGGATTCTTCATTTTTGGTCTGACACAGTTGGCTGTGATTCGGGATTCTTATTTTTTTCAATTTATTGAGGCGAAGACGGTGGATTGGCGTTATCGGTTGCGACCTGTTCAAGCGCCTAATACAAATATTGTTTTGGTGGGTATTACGCCTTCAAGTTTGGATTTGAGTGCGGTTCCCGATGAGGAGATTCAACGGTCGTCTGTGCTTCGTGAAATGCGCAAACCGTATAAGGGGTGGGATCGGCAAATCTATACAGCTGTTTTAAAAAAATTAATGGAGGCGGGGGCTAGCGTTGTTGTGTTTGATTTTGTTTTTTTGGGGGAGAATTTGGGTGATGTCCTTTTTGCTGAGGCGATTGAAAAATATCAAGATCATGTAGTTTTGGGATCAATGTTTACGTATGAGGAGGGACAAAGTAATAGAAGCGTGGGATATATTACGCCGAAACCATTGCTTTTATCTTCAAATAATCTGCCGGTAGTAGGCTTTGTAACGATTTGGCCAGAGGTGGATGGGGTAATTCGTCGAGGACATTATCGAACGTCTTTGTTGCGCGAGTTTGGTAGGCCGGATGATACGGAGGATTTGATTGCATTGAGCGCGCTAGGGGTCAAAAAATTTTTAGGCAAGTTGGTGACGCCAGATTATTATGATTCCAATTTTATTAATTTTTCGGGTCCAGCGTTGACATTTCCGATTTACCCTTTGGAAGATTTGTTTTCTGATAAAACGTGGAATTCGAAGCCTTATCGTTCCGGGGCTTTGTTCAAAGATAAAATAGTGGTCGTGGGTCCGGCGGATGAGATTTTTAAGGATCAGCATATGACGCCTTTAGGGATGATGTTGGGGTTGGAAGTTCAGGCCAATTTGATTTCTACATTGCTCACGAATTCTTCTTTGCAAGAGTGGCCTTATTGGAGTGAGGTAATCATGACGGCAGTGATGGTGGTTTTAGCGGCGATTGTAGGGATTAAAATTTCTGATGCTTTATTGAAGGTTGGCATGTGGCTGATTTTGATTTTGATTTTTGGTTGTTTTGTGTGGTGGATGTTTGTGAAGGGTGGAGTAGTGGTAGCGTTTTTGTCGCCTTTTTTGGCTTTTGCGGGAGTAAGTGTCACGGGGGCGGTTTTGGATTTTGCTGCAGAACAGATGGAACGAGCGCGTGTGAGTGGGGTGTTAAATCGTTATGTGGCACCGAATGTGGTGAAATTGATTTTGAATGAGAGGCAGGCTTTTTTATCGAGTTTGAAAGGCACGAAGCGGGCGGTTTCAGTTTTGTTTTCGGACTTGCGAAGTTTTACTACGTTTACGGAGGAAGTGGAATCGGAGACGTTGGTGGCTCAGTTGAATGAATATTTTTCAGAAATGGTAGAATTAATTTTGGCGCGTGAAGGGACGCTTCATAAGTTTATTGGAGATTCTTTGATGGCGGTATGGGGCGATACTTACAGCCGGGGTTTGGAGGTGGATGCACGGGAGGCAGTGGGGATTGCGCTCAGTATGACTCAGGCGTTGGAGCGTTTGAATGAGAAATGGCAGCGAGAGAAAAATCGAAGAAAGTTGTATATGGGCATTGGCATCGATCATGGTGCGGTAGTTGTGGGGAATGTGGGGCATCCGAAACGTATGGAGTTTACGGTGCTGGGCGATGCCGTGAATACGGCTTCGCGTATTGAAAGTGCTACGAAAAGTTATCGGCTTCCAGTGCTTGTGAGTGAATCGATTTATGAGCTAACGAAAGGGTTTTATAGTTATCGTTTTGTGGATCGAGTTCAGTTGCGTGGAAAATCGAAGCCGATTTTGCTTTATGCGCCTTTAAGTGAAAGCAGTGTTTTAACTCCCCTCTGGTTGATGGATTATCATCAAGCGGTTAGTTTATTTCAAGGCAGACAGTTTTCGCGAGCTTTAACGCTTTTTGAACAGGTGCATAAGCAGTTGGGAGAAGATGTTTTGTGTGATTTGTATGAGGCGCGTTGCAAAGATTTGTTAGCCCATACGCCTTCTGAATCGTGGGAGGCAGTTTTTTCTGTTGATGCATAAGCAAGAAATTCAGGGGTGAATTCTTGTTTGACCACGGTCTTAAAATGGCTTAACTTCTAGGGTATGAGGAGAATAATTATACTACTAGGATCAGCTCTTTTTTTAGCTTATCAGTTTTCATGGGGCTTGGATTTAAATCGAGCACGATTTACAGAAGTGGTGAATGAGGTCAATGTCATTCCTTCGGGGAGTGGACCTAAGAAACAAGCTGAGGTTAACGATCTTTTTAAAGTGCCCGATATTTTGCAAACGGGTTCTCGCTCTAGAGCGGAGTTAAGGGCAGATGATGAAACGATTACGCGTGTGGGAGCTAATACGATATTTTCCTTTGAACCGGCGGGACGAACCATCCGATTGCGAAAAGGTAGTATTCTTTTCCATTCGCCTAAAGGTCGAGGCGGTGGTACGATTAAAACAGGCGCTGCGACGGCTTCGGTTTTAGGCACAACGATTACTGTTGTGGCAACGGAAGACGGCGGGTTTAAATTGTTGGTGCAAGAGGGTAAAGCACAAGTAAAGTTGCCCAATGGTTTGAGTCAGGTTGTTAATGCTGGGGAATTAGTTTTTATTTTACCGAAAGTGGAACGTATTTCTTCGCCAATTCCCTTTGATTTGGAGAGACAAGCTGAGAACTCGAAATTGTTACAAGGTTTTTCTAAACCCATTGCTTCTCGTGAAAAGATTGATCGAGCAATCACGCAGCAAAATCGTTTGGTAAAGGGAGGTAGGGCGAAAAAGACTTCTTTATTAATTGCGAGCATGGATCAACAAGAAAATGTGCAGTTGATTGATAATAATACATTGGATCAAGCAGGTGGAAATGTTTCGGAGGGTACTGTTGTGCCAGCAGAAGTTGCTTCGACTTTGAATGGTTTAGATGATAAGGAACAACAAAAAGAGTTGACCGCTTATTATTTTGGATCGGATGCTGAAATTCAAACTCCTATTTTGGAACAGGCTCGTGTTGTGAATATGAAAAATGTGCCAAATTTGATTCATAATTGGCTCAGAGGTATGGGTAATGTGCCATTTGTGTTTGGCAGGATATCCAAAAAGCGTTTTGCGCATATTTCCAAAAATCTTTTGATTTCGGCTGAAGATATTGATGTGAATGCTTTTGTTGATTCAAGGGAGGAGCGCGGGTTAAGACAAAAAAATCTACGATCTTTTATGAGCAAAAGAAGTTCAGATAAACTCTCTTTTTTCTTTTTGGCAGAAGGTAATGTTACTTTTGAAGATTTAGTTTCCTTTAAAAATGCGCCTTTGGCTTTAGGTGTCATTGCTGATGGTAAAATCCAAGCTAAAGAAGGAACTACAATTGAAGTGAAAGCGTCCGATTTTAATGGTTTTTATCTTGTTTCTTCTGGGATGCAACAATATGACCATACGACAATTAAAGGTGCTGAAGTAGTGGATATGCATTCGGATGATGTTATTTGCATTATGGCGTCCCAATTTCAATCAAAACAAGCTTTGAATTTGAGAGGAGATTCTATTCAAACTTATGGCGACAGAGTTACAGCAGGAGGGCCTAATGAAAGAAATATTTTTACCAGTGAACATATCAATATGTATGCTAGAAATGATATTTACTTAAATTCCGCGATATTAAATGCTAATCAAATTATGATGTCAGCTCGAACTGTGGCACTTCAAGATGTTAGTTTTTCGGCAGGTTCTTCAGTTGTTTTGAGCAGTGCGAATGGTAAATTGGCGCCTAATCCGAATACGGGTCAAGCGGTGGTGCCTGGCGATGTTAATTTCATTAATAATGTTTTGTATGGCAATGAACCAGCAGAATTTGCTGTGGGTAATCAGATCAAAATTCAAAAAAGAGATTTTTAAATCTCGGCTTGTGTTTCATAGGATTTACTCAATAATCCATCTGTTTTTTGGGCAGTTAGCTTAGCGGTAGAGCACCTCGTTTACACCGAGGGGGTCGGGGGTTCGAACCCCTCACTGCCCATGTTTGGGTAATTTGGTGACAAGCAATTAGCATGTAATTTCAGCAACTGGTCACCTGTATTAATTGTTATATTAGACCGCTTTTTCAGCTTCTAAAAATCCTTGCAATTGGCGAATGCGAGTGGGATGACGCATTTTTCTTAGCGCTTTAGCTTCGATTTGGCGGATGCGTTCACGGGTAACTTTAAATTGGCGACCGACCTCTTCCAGAGTTCTGGAGTAACCGTCTACTAAACCAAAGCGTTGTTCCAAAACGGCTCGTTCGCGTTCGGTTAAAGAATCCAAAACATCACGGATTTTTTCTTTAAGCAGAGAATAAGCGGTCATTTCCGAAGGATTTTCAGCAGATTTATCTTCAATGAAATCGCCAAAAGTGGTGTCATCACTATCGCCGACTTGCGCTTGCATGGAAATGGGTTGTTGCGCCATTTTCAAAATGGCTCGCACTCGTTCTACAGATAGGAGAATTTCTTCAGAAATTTCTTCTGGAGTGGGTTCGCGGCCTAGTTCTTGAATGAGTTGTTTTTGCACCCGCATGAGTTTGTTAATGGTTTCGATCATGTGCACGGGAATGCGAATCGTGCGAGCTTGATCGGCTATGGAGCGTGTGATCGCTTGACGAATCCACCAAGTGGCATAGGTGGAGAACTTATAGCCGCGACGATACTCAAATTTTTCCACAGCTTTCATGAGGCCCATGTTGCCTTCTTGAATTAAATCTAAAAAAGAAAGACCGCGATTGGTATACTTTTTAGCGATGGAAATGACGAGTCGTAAGTTGGACTCGACCATTTCGGTTTTAGCTCGCAATGCCGCTTTCATATATTTTTTAAGGTCAGCATATTGCGTGTGAAATTCGTCAGAAGTCAGGCGATTGTCTTGCTCGAACGCGCGTAATTTTTTCAGCTGAAGTTTCAAGGCATTTTTTGCTTCCTTGGAGCGGCGTGATTCCAAGCGTTCGATTGCAGTTTCTGTTTCTGCAAGATGACGGGCTTTTTCATCGGCGATGGCACCAAATTCTTCCAAGACTTTTTGTTTGTAATAAAAACGAACAAAAAATTTCTCAAGATCTCGGGAGGTTTTTTCGAATTCTTTCCAACCTTTTTCTTTTTCTTTTTTGGAGGCGGAAGTTTTGGAGAATTTCAAATAGGCTTTAGCCACTTTGAGATCAGCGGCATGCGTGGATTTGCAAAGAGCTTTTAAGGTTTTAAGATAAGCGTCGCGTCCATCAATTTTTTTATCTTGAATGACCCGATCGAAACGTTCTTTCCCTTCATAAAGTTTTTCCGCCAAGGCAATATAGGCTTGAGCAATAAAACCGAAGCGATGCAAATATTTTTGTGCTGCAATTTCTGCTTCTTCAATGCGTTTGGAGATTTCTACTTCTTGTTCGCGAGTTAAAAGAGGAACTTGCCCCATTTGTTTGAGATACATGCGAACAGGGTCGTCCAGAATATCGAGTCGATTATCTTTATCTTCGACTTGATCGTCTGCTGCGGAGGCGCCGGGGCGTTTCTGTTGGTCGACATCTGAGGGGTCGATAACGTCAATTTCTAAGTTTCTCAAGAAAACGAGAACCGGTTCAATTTCTTCCGGTTGTTGCGCAGCATCTGGAAAAGCTTCGTTAAGATCATCAAAGGTGAGGTAGCCTTGTTCTTTGGCTAAACGAATGAGTTCACGTAATCTCTCTTGTTTTTCTAACGAGAGAGTTGGCATTTTTTCTGATGACTGTTCTTTTTTATTTTTTGATTCGCTTAAAAAGGGAGGTAAAGCCGTAGAAGATTTAACTTTTACTTTTTGCGTTTTTTTTACTGGCTTTTTTTTAGCAGCTTTTTTTGGAGATTTTTTAGGCATAAATAGTTACTAAATAGTTCAAATGTCACGATTCAATGAAAGCTGAAAAACTATCCATTTTTCGTCTTAAGTCAAGGAGTTGAACAAGGGCGGTTTGAGTTTGTTCGGGCGAGTTGAGTTCTTTTAAGGATTGTTCTCTTTTTTTGATTTCTTGTTCTAACCAGCAGCGATGGATTTTGGCCAGGCAGGAATCTAGCGCTAGAGTTAAATGAGGTATGTGCGAATGATGAGAAGCCATGAGGGAGATGCAGTAGTTGTTTTGTGGTTCGGATAGGGTTTGAATAAATGTATTAAGATCCAACCAAGTGGCATCGGCATGAGCTTCCATTAATTGATTTAATAATTCAAATCCATCGCAAAATGCGACCCATTCTGGCTTAAGTTTTCGTTGGATTTCAGGAATGAGATGAGGATCTTGAAAGCATATTTTTAAAAGGTGATCAATAGATGCGTGAGGTTTGTAATGTTTAGTATTTTCGGTAGTGGTGGTAACTGTTTTGCGCGGATTGTTTTGACGTTTGAGTTCTTGGCGTAGTAAGGGCAAGGTGGTATTTAATCGTGAAGCAAGACGCATTAAAATGTGATCTTGTTGAGTGGCTTCTTTCACATAAGTCAGCAAAGCATAAACTTCTTTTTTGATGACAGATCGCCCGCGTTCGGTTTGTGGCGAATGCGTTTGAACTAGGGTTTGAAGAAAATAATTCCAAAAATCGGGAGCTTCCTGGATTAATTTTTCAAAAGCTTGAAAGCCATGGTTCCGTACAAAGCTATCGGGATCATTTTTAGAGCCGTCTGCTGTGTCGGGAATTTGTAAAATTCGTACGGGTAATTGAACTTCCAAAAGTGTAGGCATGCTTCGAATGATGGCTAGGCGACCTGCGGAATCGGAATCAAAGCAAAGCACGACTTCGTCGCTGTAACGTTTAAGTAAGCGGGCTTGAGCTTCGGTAAAGGCGGTTCCTTGAGAGGCTACGAGGTTGCGGATGCCAGCTTGGTGGCAGGTGATTAAATCGAGTTGGCCTTCGCATACGAGCGCTTGACGTTTATCGAGCAGAGCGCGTTTGTGGTGATGAAGGCCGAAGAGCACTTTCCCCTTGCTGAAAATTAAGGTTTCGGGGGAGTTGATATATTTTGCTTCTTTTGCCTCAGTTTCTAAGACGCGTCCGCTGAAGCCGACAATTTGGCCACTTTCTGCGATAATGGGAAAGATGAGTCGATGACGGAAGCGATCATAAAACGTGTCATTTTCTTTTTGCAGAAAAAGACCTGAAGCTTCTAAAAGTTTTATAGGAAATCCTTCTTTTTTGGCCCAGTTGTAAGTATTTTCCCAACCTGCAGGTGCGTAGCCGATTAAAAATTCTTTAGCCGTTTCTGGGGTAATGGCTCTTTGTTTCAGGTAATCTCTGGCGGGTTGGGCTGATTTTTCTTTGAGTAGATTGTGATGCCACCAGTGTGCAACACGTTCGTGGAAGTCGTAGAGTTGTTCTTTTAGTGAAATTTCTGTGGACGAGGTGGGTCGGGCGGAATTAAAGGTGGGAAGAGTAAGATTGGCGCGTTTGGCAAGCATGCGAACGGCGGCTGGAAAGTCTGTGTTTTCGTAGAGTTGAATAAATTTAAAAACGTCGCCGCCTTGGTTGGAGCTAAAGCAGTACCAAATTTGTTTGATGTCGTTGACAATGAAAGAGGGAGTTTTTTCTTTTTTGAAAGGGCTCAGAGCTTTGTAGTTGGCGCCGGAGCGTTTTAAGGGAATGTAGGAGCCGATGACATCTACGATGTTGTTGGCCTGTCTGACTTGATCAATAAAATCACGATCCCACATGATCTAGTTTTTTAGCCAATTTTTTGTCCATTGTTGAATCCAATTTTCTTTGCGCATGCGTTCGGGATGAAATTGCACCCCCATAACCTTTGGATTGTTTTGCATGACAATTTCTTCAATAATTCCGTCAGGGGCGAAGGCGGTGGCGAGGAGGTTTTGGCCGAGTTGATCAATGGCTTGGTGATGGTAGGAGTTGGTGGTGTAAGGTTGTGTGATATCCAGGATAGAGGCGAAGTTGGATTGTGAGTTGAAGGTGACGGAATGAAATCGATCGGGAGTTCCAGATTGGGCGAGTTCATCCGGGGTGGTAGTGTGGGCAGGATCGCATCGATTGCCGAGTCGCTTGGAAATATCAGGGATTAAAGTTCCGTGAAAAAAAACGTTAAGGGATTGCAAACCGCGACAGATGCCGAGGACTGGTTTGTTTTGGGAAAGTGCGAGTTGTAAAAGAATTTTTTCTACTTGGTCACGGTTGGAATTGGTGTTGTAAATTTTTGCTTCTTGTGCTTCTGAAAGGTTGGCGTAAGCGCCCGATTCGAGAGAGAAATCGCCGCCACCGGTTAAAATTAAGGCATTGCAAGTGGCGAAACGTTTTTCGATATCCTGAGAGGGTGTATGAAAAAATAGTTCGAGTTGGGTGACGTGAATTGTGGCCAACCAGTCACGATAATGGTCGCCGAGATAATCGGGCTTGTTAGTAACAATAGCGATACGAATAGAGGACATAAAAGGTGTTGATTTAAGCAGTGGGTGAGGAGGTTGCAAGCTTGCGTTCGGTTTTTAATCGAAGTTGACCACAAGCGGCATCGATATCATGGCCTTTTTCTCGGCGAACCGTGGCGGTAGCGCCATGAGCGCAAACGGTTTTGGCAAATTGTTTTATACGATTTTCCGAAGGTCTTTCCCAGGGCAATCCTTCTACGCGATTATAAGGAATTAAATTTACTTTAGCATGAAGTTGTTGGCAAAGGTGGGCAAGGTGTTGGGCTTGGTCAAGGGAGTCGTTGATGTCTTGGATTAAAATGAATTCCAGGGTAATGCGTTTTCGCTTTTTCTTTTGGTAGTAAAGGCAGGCTTCCAGGAGTTGGGAGAGGGGATATTTTTTGTTAACAGGCATGATTTGGGTGCGCACTTCGTCGGTAGCGCCGTGTAGAGAAATGGCAAGCCGGATTTGTTTGGGAGAATCAGCCAATTTTTTGATTTGTGGGGCAAGACCGCTAGTGGAAATGGTGATATGGCGAGCGCCTAAGTTTAATCCCCAGGGGGCATTGATAATTTCAATGGCTTTCATGAGATTGTCGTAATTGGCTAAGGGTTCGCCCATGCCCATAAAGACGAGGTTGTTAACTTTTTGTTTGGAAATTTTTTCTGTAGCCAGAATTTGCGCGACAATTTCACCAGGAGTTAGATTGCGTTTCCAACCTTCTAAGCCACTGGCACAAAAGCGACAGCCATAAGCGCAGCCGACTTGTGTGGAAAGGCACAGGGTTTTGCGATCAGAAGCTTCACCGTAGAGAGCGGGTGAGGCGGGGATGAGAACGCTTTCGATGAGTTGTCCATCGGTCAGTTGCCACAGAAATTTTTGTGTGGTGTCATGAGCGCCTTGTCGTGTAACTAATTCGAGTGGCAATAAAGTAAAGGTATGGGCGAGTTCGGTTCTTAATTCATGCGGTAAATTGCTCATGGCTTCAAAGGTGGTGACTCTTTTTTGATATAACCATTCTGCGATTTGTTTTTGGCGATAAACGGTTTTGCCAGGAATGGGATATTCCTGCGGCAAAAAATCGTAGAGAGAAGCTTTTTTCTCCATAAAAGTGAGACGAGCTTACAGCTTGTTTATTTTAAATAAAAACGCTATCAGAAAAATTGTGTCTCGATCAAAAACTGTTGCGCGAATGGGTTATTTTGGGTTGCCAGGAAGTTTTGCTCATGAAGTAGCTTTAAAACATTTTCCTAAAAAGAAATTGGAATCTTTTCCTAGTATGGCGCTGGGATTTGAAAAGCTGAAGCAAGAGCGGTTGGATCGTATTGTTGTGCCTTTTGAAAATTCGATTGGTGGTGAGGTGCACGATACTTTGGATCAGTTGATTTTATTAGGCAATTCTGCAACAGATTTTTGTATTTTGGAACAGTTGGTTTATGATATTCGACTTTATCTTTTAGGCAGTACAGAACTCAATAAAATTAAGCGCGTTTATTCTCATTTTGTGCCTTTGCAAGTCGTTAGCCCTTGGTTGCAAGATCATTTGCCAAAAGTGGAGCGAATTATTACGGGCAGCACTTCAGCTGCAGCGGAACGCGCCACTCAAGATAGGCAAGGGGCTGCGGTAGGCAATCGAATGGCGACAAAGGTTTACTCCTTAAAAATTTTGGCAAAAGATTTGGTTCCACCTAAGACGAATGTTACGCGTTTTTTTGTGATTGGACATTCCAAATTGAAAAGTCAACAGTATAAGAGGAGCCAACGAGCTTTGCTTTATTTGCGGCTGCCTAATCGTCCTGGCGCTTTAGCTAATGTTTTACAGTTTTTTAAAAAATTTGATATGAATCTTACTCAGATTCTTTCTCGACCCATTTATGGTTCGGTAGGGGCTTATCAATTCCTTTTGGAAGTGGATTTACCCAAAAATTTATCCTCGGAGGTGTGGGGAGAATTGAGTTGTAAAGCTTTGTTTTTTAAAGCCTTGGGCTTTTATACTTTAATAAAAATTTAAATAATCTCATTTGCCCTGCTATTAAAACATAACTTTTTAGTTAAGTTATTTTTCTATGAAAAGAACAGTAACTTATCTTATTGTAGCAGGTTTGCTGAGTTGTTTTTTTCCTGCTTATTCACAATCCTTTGCAAAACAAGGAGTTTTCATCGATTCTTCGGGTAGTGTGATGACCGGGAAAGCACAAGGTTGGTGTGTGAAAACCGATGGTAGTGACAATATTTATTTTATTGGCAGTTATGAGGAAGCTGCCGCACATGGGTTTTTGCAGCTTGATAATCAGCTGATGCCTATCGTTCCAGGTGAAAAAAATATTTGTATTTTAAAATTAAATTCAAGTGGAGTGGCTGTTTGGTCAAAAACCATTCAGGGATTAACTGATAATAAACTTTTTGTCGCGGACTTGGATTTGGATAGCAATGGTAATATTTTTGTTGCTGGATTATTTGCTGGCAAGGTTGATTTGAATCCGGATGCAGGGGTTGCGAATTTAACAAGTACGGGTTCTGGGCAAAATGTATTTTTGTTAAAGTTAAAAAATGATGGCAGTTTTGAATGGGTGAAGCATTTTAAAGCAGTAGATGCAACAGGAAAAAGTTTTTTAAATCCGGCAGTAGCAGCTAGCGCAGATGGAGTGGTTATTGGCGGTTCATTTGAAGGGAAAATAGATTTAGATCCCGGTTTTGGCATTAACATTGCAACCAGCGCAGGCAATAATGATATTTTTATTGTTAAATTAAATCAAACCGGAGGCGTATTATGGTCCAGGCATATTGGTGGCTCTAATGTAGGTGGAGAAAACGGTTTTGGAGATAATGTGACAGATGTTATCATGGATCGGGACAAGAATATTTGGGTTACTGGTGATTTTTGGGGAAATGTAGATTTTGATCCAGGCGATGGTATTGATTTTTTAACCTTAGGTGGCTCTTATGTTCTTAAGTTGGACAGCAGCGGCAATCATTTATTGGCTAAAAAATTTACAGGTGGTGTTCCCTATAAACTGGGTTTGGATCAAAATCTGAACGTTTTTGTGACGGGAAGCTTTAAAGATAGTGTTGATTTTGATCCGAGTGCTAATGTGTTTAACCTCGATGCAGGAAATAATATCCATACTTTTGTTGTTTCTCTCACTCCATTGGGGATTTTTCGTTGGGCAAAACATTTGGGAACGGACGGAGGTTGGGTTTTCCCTTCTAGTATTGCTGTAAATGCTTCAGGAGTTTATGTAGCGGGTGGGTTTACCTATACTCAGGATTTCAATCCCGACGCTGGTGTGTTTAATCTTAATAGCGCTGGCAGTGATGATATTTATCTTGTAAAACTCACAACAACCACAGGTGCTTTTCAATGGGCTAAGCATATTGGCAGTGGATTGATGGATACGAGTTTATCAGTAGCATTGGATTTAAGCGGGAATTTAATTACTACAGGCTATTTTCAAGGGAAAGTGGATTTTAATCCTAATGCTGGGATCGTATTTTTGGATTCTTCCTTGCCCACGTCTCATCGCCAGCTTTATGTCTTAAAAATGAAAACGGACGGAACTTTTTAAAAATTTAAGTTTTTAACCATAAGACTCAATCGCTGAAAAGCGATTGGGTCTTTTATTTTTATCTTATAATTCAGTTGAAGTTGATAGAGAGTTCTATAGGCTATTTTTCTCCCATAGTCTTAACATGAAAAACGATCTCCAAATCTTGGAATTTGAAAAGCCATTGGTGGAACTTGAGCGCATGTTAGAGCATTTGCATGCTCATAATAACGATCACGATCTTAAAGCGGAACAGGAAATTAAAAAAATTGAGGCAAAAATTGCCCAGCTTCGCCACGATATTTATGATAATTTAACACCTTGGCAACGAATTCAGATTGCGCGTCATCCTAAGCGACCTTACACGTTTGATTATTTAAACTTATGTTTTGAAGAGTTTATCGAGTTGCATGGCGATCGTCAATATGCTGATGATCAGGCGCTCATTGGTGGCTTGGCTAAGTTGGACGGTCATCGAGTCATGGTGATTGGGCATCAAAAAGGGCGTGACACACGCGAGCGTGCTCGTCGCAATTTTGGTATGGCCAATCCCGAAGGCTATCGAAAAGCGTTGAGACTGATGCAATTGGCGCACAAATTTCATCTGCCCATTATTTCTTTTATTGATACGCCTGGGGCTTTTCCAGGTGTGGAAGCGGAAGAACGTCACATTGCAGAAGCTATTGCGATCAATTTGCGCGAGATGTTTTCATTAAGCGTGCCAGTGATTGCGATTATTATTGCTGAGGGGGGTAGTGGAGGTGCTTTAGGCATCGCCGTTGCGAATCGAGTTTTGATTTTGGAAAATGCTTATTATTCGGTTATTTCCCCGGAAGGATGCGCGGCAATTCTTTGGAAAGATCGCGCGAAAGCGCCGCAAGCGGCTGAAGCATTGAAAATTAGTGCTAAAGAGTTGGAGAAATTTGGGCTTGTGGACGAAATTATTCCCGAGCCTTTAGGAGGCGCTCACTATCAACCCGATGTCTGCGCAAAAAATCTTAAAGCTGCTCTTTTAAAACATTTGGCTGCTCTCCAAAAATTAAAACCGGAAACGCTTATTAAAAATCGTCAGACAAAATTCCGTAATTTTGGCCAATTTTTTGAGCCTAAAAGTAGTTAAAAATTATTGATAACTTAAATAAGGGCCAAGCCAGCGCTCTACGATTTCCAAAGGCATTCCTTTTCGTTTGTGGTAATCCACGACTTGATCTTTACCCAATTTCCCCACTGCAAAATATTTACTTTCGGGATGAGAAAAATAAAGACCGCTGACCGAACTACCTGGATGCATGGCGAAACTTTCGGTTAAAGAAATATTCGCTAGCGCCTCCGCATTTAACAAATCAAATAGAGTGCGTTTTTCCGTGTGATCGGGGCAGGCTGGATAACCTGCAGCGGGTCGGATGCCGCGATATTTTTCACGAATTAACTCTTCATTGCTAAGATCTTCCTCCTTGCCAAATCCCCATTGAATGCGAGCTTCGCGATGTAAATATTCCGCGAACGCTTCCGCTAAACGATCTGCCAAGGCTTCGGCCATAATGGCATTATAATCATCATGTTCTTTTCGAAATTGATTTTTTAGCGTTTCCAGACCAATGCCCGCTGTTACCGAGAAAGCGCCTAAATAATCACTAAATGGGTTTGAAATTTTTTTGGGTGCAATGAAATCAGCTAAACAATAATTAGGTTGTCCGGCGTCTTTTTTCATTTGTTGACGCAAAAAATAAAAATTCGCAAGGGGATGCGAACGTGTTTCATCCGAGTAAACTTCCACATCATCTCCGACGCGATTCGCTGGGAAAAATTTCATGACTCCTTTCGCGCTCAACCACTGATGTTTGATCATTTGTTGTAAAAGTTTTTGCGCGTCATCAAACAATTTTTTAGCTTGTTCGCCTGTTTTCGGATCATCAAAAATTTTCGGATAGCGTCCGCGCAATTCCCACGTGTGGAAGAAAGGGGACCAATCAATAAAAGAAACCAAATCTTTTAAAGTAATAGATTTTAACAAGATTGAGCTATCAACTTCTGTGAAGGGATCGGTGCTATAAAGTTGTGATTGCAAACATTCCGGTTGGGGAATTTTGTAATTTTCCCAATTTACTGAAAACGCATTGGCGCGCGCTTCTTCCAATGAAAGCAAGGTCGTTTGAGTTTGATTTTGAGCGTGTTGTTGCCGAATTTTTTCTTGATTGGCTTGATTTTCAGCGAAAAACTTTTTGCGTTGTTCCGGGTTTAGCAACGAGCTTACGACACCAACCGCGCGTGAAGCATCCAAAACATGCACAACTTCCTGATCGTAGTGAGGCGCGATTTTTACTGCTGTGTGGGCTTTGGAGGTTGTGGCTCCGCCAATGAGGAGGGGGAGTTGGAATTTTTCGCGTTTCATTTCTGAGGCGACATGGGTCATTTCATCAAGAGAGGGAGTAATTAATCCGCTTAAGCCGATTAAATCAGCCTTTTGCTCGCGTGCTGCAGCTAAAATTTTTTCGCACGGCACCATGACACCGAGATCAATCACTTCGTAATTATTGCAAGCTAGCACCACGCCTACGATATTTTTGCCGATATCATGCACATCACCCTTTACCGTTGCTAAAATAATGCGTCCTTGGCTTCGCGAGGTAGGGTTTTTTTTCTTTTCCTCTTCCATGAAAGGCATCAAATAAGCTACGGCTTTTTTCATCACACGCGCACTTTTAACGACTTGCGGCAAAAACATTTTTCCCGCGCCAAACAGGTCACCTACCACGCTCATGCCAGCCATGAGCGGTCCTTCAATGACTTCTAAAGGTTTACTGTATTTTTTTCGCGCTTCTTCTGTGTCGCTTTCAATGTAATCGACAATGCCTTTAATAAGCGCGTGGGATAATCGCTCTTCCACCGATTGTTGGCGCCACTGTTTTTCGTTTTGCGCAACGGTTTCTGGACTGGTTTGGGTTTTATAAGTTTCGGCAAAAGTTACTAATCGTTCCGTTGCATCGAGGCGACGATTGAGTAAAACGTCTTCGACACGTTCCAATAAGTCTTTTGGAATTTCTTCGTAAACGGCAAGTTGTCCGGCATTAACAATACCCATATCGAGGCCAGCGCGAATGGCGTGATAAAGAAATGCGGCGTGCATCGCTTCGCGCACGGGATTGTTGCCCCGAAACGAAAAAGAAATATTGGAAATGCCACCACTGACTTTGGCATGTAGTAGATTAGTTTTAATCCAGCGCGCGGTTTCGATAAAATCAACGGCGTAATTATTATGCTCTTCAATTCCGGTTGCGACCGTAAGAATATTGGGATCAAAAATGATATCTTGTGGAGGAAAAGAAATTTTTTCCACCAGTAAACGGTAGGCACGCTCGCAAATTTCAATCTTTCGAGCAAAGGTGTCGGCTTGACCTTTTTCATCGAAGGCCATTACAACAGCGGCGGCACCGTAGCGACGAATGAGTTGTGCTTGTTCCAAAAATTTGGCTTCGCCTTCTTTTAAAGAAATGGAATTGACTACGCCTTTGCCTTGAATGCATTGCAAACCGGTTTCGAGCACAGACCATTTTGAACTATCAATCATGATAGGAACTCGTGCGATATCGGGTTCAGAAGCGATCAGATTCAAAAATTGGCGCATGGCTGCTTCGGAATCCAACATGCCTTCGTCAAAGTTGATATCGATAATTTGCGCGCCATTTTCAACTTGTTGTCGCGCGATTTTTAGTGCTTCTTCCCATTGATTTTCTTTGATCAATTTTGCAAATCGGGGTGAACCGGTTACATTGGTGCGTTCGCCGATATTAACGAAGTTGGTTTCGGGTCGTAAGGTAAGAGGTTCTAATCCGCTTAATCGTAGATAAGATTTTACCGGTTTGGGTTGGCGCGGTTTTAAATCCCGCACGGTTTCTGCCAATGCCCGGATGTGATCAGGAGTCGTGCCACAACAACCGCCGACAATGTTGAGCCAACCTTTTTCTACCCAATCGCGCAGTTGCGGCGCAAAACTTTCTGGAGTTTCTGGAAAGCCGGTAGGCGATAAGGGATCGGGCAATCCTGCGTTGGGATAACATAAAGTGGGAATAGGCGCGAGATGAGAGAGTTCTTCGACGTAAGGTCGCATTTCTTTGGGGCCTAAAGCGCAATTTAATCCTACGGCCAGCAAGGGCGCGTGCGAAATAGAATTCCAAAAAGCTTCCAAGGTTTGACCGGAAAGAGTGCGGCCCGATGCATCGGTGATGGTGCCAGAAGCAATCACGGGTCTCAACGTTTTGGGATTGTCATGAAATAGTTTTTGAATCGCGAAAAGGGCTGCTTTTAAATTCAACGTGTCGAAGGTTGTTTCGCAGAGTAAAAGATCAACGCCACCATCTACTAAACCTCGTGCTTGTTCGTAATAAGCTTCCACTAATTGAGAAAAAGTTACCGATCGAAAAGCAGGATTGTTGACGTCGGGCGAAAGTGATGCAGCACGCGTGGTGGGTCCCATTGCGCCGGCAACGAATTTAGGAGTATTAGAATGTTTTTTCTGAAATTTTTTAACTGCGCGATGTGCAACCTGAGCCGCAGCCACGTTGAGGCGGTAAGCCAACGATTCCATTTTGTAGTCGGCTAATGAAATGGTTTGTGCGTTAAACGAATTGGTTTCGATCATGTCCGCGCCCGCTTCAAGATAAGCGAAATGAATTTCTTCAATGATTTGAGGTTGCGTTAAAACGAGTAAATCGTTTTGACCTTTTAGATCAATGGGATAATCGCGAAATTCTTCACCACGATAAGCGGTTTCATCCAACGCATAGCGCTGGATCATGGTGCCCATTGCTCCGTCGAGGATAAGCATTCGCTCTTGTAGCAATTTTTCCAAAAACTTTTTTACTGTTAAAGACATGAGGGTGAAAAGCATAACAACTTTTTTTCAGAAGCAAAGCAACATGAATCGTTAAGCGATTTGATTGGTTTTCTTGCGATGATTTTGTTTTCCGGCTATGAAATAAGTTATGGCATTAAATCGAATTGACGCATGTTTTGAAAAATTGAAACAAGAAAATAAAAAAGCGTTTGTGGCTTATGTTACGGCTGGTGATCCTTCTTTGGAAAAAACGGATGAATTGATTTTTGCTTTAGAAAAAAGTGGCGTGGATATTTTGGAGTTGGGCGTGCCTTTTTCTGATCCCATTGCTGATGGGGTAGTGATTCAATTAGCATTTCAGCGTGCTTTGGAAGCGGGCACGACATTAAGCGGAGTGTTAGACTGTGTGGGAAAAATTCGGTTAAAAAGTCAGCTGCCCATTATTATTTTTACTTATTTAAATCCAATTTTGCAATTAAGTTGGGAAAATTTTTTGACGCAAGCGGTTAAGGCAGGAGTGGATGGTGTTTTGGTTTTGGATTTGCCACCAGATTTGGCTGAGCAGGAAAGAAAAGAGTGCGAAAAGAAAGGAATCAAATGGATTACTTTGGTGGCGCCTACTACGCCGCAAGATCGCGTGCCAATTTTGGCAAAAAGCGCTTCGGGCTTTGTTTATTACGTTTCGCGAGAAGGGGTGACGGGCATGCAAACGCAGGTGGCTGGTGGGGTTGCGGAGCATGTGGCTGGGATTCGAAAAGCGACGGACATTCCAGTGTGTGTTGGGTTTGGCATTTCGAATGAAGCGCAAGTCAAGCAAGTGGCCCAAATGGCCGATGGTGTGGTGGTGGGAAGTGCGATTGTTAAAAAAATAGAAACTTTTTCTCAACAAAATAAAGATTGGATTAAGCAAGTGAGCGATTTTGTGAAGCCTTTAGCTGCGGCAGCGCATGAAGGTTGATTATGAAAGTGGCGGCGATTGATTATGGAACGCGACGTGTTGGCTTGGCGATCAGCGACGAGTTGGGTATGTTTGCGCATCCGTTAGCGGTGGTGGAAAGTGACGATCCAGAGAAACGATTTCAGCAAGTGAGCGATATTTTGGAGAAATCGCAAGTGACTGATGTGTTGATCGGTTTACCCAAACATATGGATGGCAGCGAAAGGGAGGAGGCGCTAGCGGTTAAAGCATTTGCGTGTAAATTAGAACAGTTAGGAAGATTTTCTGTGAAATTAAGGGATGAGCGTTTGTCGACGGTGCAGGCGAGTCGTTTGATGCGCGAAGCGGGACGCAGTGCGAAACAACAAAAAAGTAAGATTGATGCCGCGGCTGCGGTTGTTTTATTGCAAGCTTATTTGGATAGTAGTGACTAGTAACAAGTGACAGGTGACAAGTTACTGGTTACCTGTTACTAGTCACGAGTTACTGGTTGCTATTTTTATGAAAGAATTGATTTTAGGCATTGAAGGCGGTGGAACGAAGACGACGTGGTGTTTGATTGATGCCAGAGAAAAAATTTTGGCTCAAGGCAAGGCGGGATCGGGTAATGTGAGTCTTTTATCGGATAGCGATTTAAAGAAACTTTTTTGGGAAATTAAAAGAGCATTACCTTTAGCACCTACGGGAATTGGCGCTGGAATGGCGGGGGTAATGCGTGCTGCGGATTGTCAACGAGTTAAACGTTTGTTGAAGCACGTTTTTTCTTCCGCTCAAAAAATTATAGTCAGTGAAGATAGCGAATCCGGTTTTTTGGCGGCGCATAAGTTGGAGCCGGGAGTACTCGTGATCGCGGGCACTGGTAGCAATGTTTTGGTGTCCAATGGCAAGCAGCGTGTGAAAGTCGGAGGTTGGGGACACATTGTTTCGGACGGTGGCAGTGGTTGGGATATTGCACAACAAGGGTTGCGCGCTGCGTTTACTGGTTACGATCGAACGGGGAAGGTAGATGCTTTGGGGAAAGTTTTTTTGAAGGCGACGCATTTAAAGCGGTTGGAAGATTTAGCGATATGGGTTTTGGATTCGAATCGCAACAAAAAAGATGTTGCAAATTTGGCAATTGATTTATTTACCCAAATTAAAAATCCAGTTGCTAAACAGTGTGTGGAGCGGGCTGTTGATGAGTTGGTGAATCGTGTTTTATGGGGGATGAAACGTTTAGGGTTAAAATCTTGTTCGATAGCAATGATTGGCGGTTTATTTGAAAAACAGCCCTTATATCGCTCATTATTTTATCGCAAATTGAAGAAAAAAGGGATGATTCGACAATTTTTTTTATGCCAAACCCCAGGGGCTTTAGGGGCAGCGCGGTTAGTGACCTTGAAAAAAGTGTAAAAATATTGTAAATTCTGCTTGTCGAATTAGGAGGAGGCGTTCTAAGCTTTTGTGTTTAGGTGCGCTAAATTTTATAACTAAGAACTATGAAACGCATTGGGTTATTATTATTGGGATGTTTGCTAATTCAGGGCAAGGCATTGTCGTTTGATAGCGGCAGCAAGTTATTGGATGCCCGATTGGAAGTCGTAAAAAATACCGTTTTGAATTCAAAATATTCTTGGAAACGAAATATTATTACCACGATGTTTTGGATTGGGAACAATCGCAATGGGTATAATTCTACTGTTAATTTTGATAGCGCTTGGGATTCGCGTTGGTATGAAAATTATGGGGGTAACGATGATCCTAAGGATCGTGTGGGTTCCAGACCTAGAAAATTTTTTCCGAAATTAAATCCATTTTATGTTGCTTTGCCTTTTAATGATGTCGTTTACCCTTCAAAAGCCAGGCAATTAATTCCTTGGTTTCAACGCGATTTTAAGAGTCGTTGGACTTCCGTGTGTAAAGGCAAATGGGTGGCAGTTCATTATCGTGGAAAATTTGCATTTGGCACGTGGGAAGATGTGGGGCCCTTCCGTGTGGATAATGCGGAATATGTTTTTGGCAATGGCTCTCCTAACACTCCAACTGGAGCTGGACTCGATGTTTCTCCAGCGATTCGTGATTATTTAGGGTTAAGCGGAAAAGATCGTTGCGATTGGCGTTTTGTAGAAGATTATGAAGTGCCTACAGGTCCCTGGGTGGAATATGGCGAGAAAGCTTTAGTGCTCAATCTCATTCAAGAGAAAAAGAAAAAGGGACAACCTTTACCCGCTGGCGCTCGCGATTATAAGCCAGAAGGTTAAGAAGTTATCAGCGTTCAATTGATAAGCAGTTAATTAGTGTCCCCGTCTAGGGTGACCTGACCCCAAAAAAGAGGACGGGATAAAAGCGAAGTTTTGCTCTAAAAAAAATAAAAAGTTTATCATTTAAAATTTTGGTAAAATTTTCGTAACGCCGTCGACTTGTTGCTCCATAAATTTAAATACATCTGATTTTTTAAAGTCATCAATTTTTTCGAAAATAATGTTTTTAGCTTTCTTTTCGTTAGCAATTTCTTCCTTTACTCTTTCAAGAGCTTCATATAAAGGATCTTTGTTTTCAAATGGAGGTGATTTTGAACTTATTTGCTCTGCACACATTTCACCGCCACTGAATCTTCTGCAATTTGTCATTTCTAGCTTTTCTAGCTCTCTTTCTTGTTCTTGTTTTAATTTTAGTTTTTCTAGCTCTATCAATTTCTTATTTTTTTCAGCTTCTTGTTTTTCCATTTTCGCAATTTTTAGCCATGTATCCGTTGTTTTTTTTAAATCTATATAGTCTTCTTTTGCTTTTTCCATTTCACGTTGATTTTTGTCCTCTTTATAAATTTCTTTAATAAGATTTTTTTTCTTACTTTCTTCTATCTTTGTTTCTTCTGGAATATAATCTTCTTCTTTTTCCCTAAAATAGTGATTTGGAACAGGCCTCTCCCAGCCTGGATGCAACTCAGTATTGATATATGGTTTCTCTAAATACGAAGCATCAATTAGACCGGATATAAAAGAATTAGAGTTATGAGAATCATCTGCCCAATACCAAGCTTGGTTATACTCCTTTGCTGGAAATAGGTCATAATCTAAATCGTTTCTGAAGTTATTATATTTAGCTAAAATGGTTTCAATCATTATCGAGGTGTTTTTACAATTTTTAACTCCCATAGGTATTCTAAGATGATGAGGACCAATATCTTTAGGTCGATCCGCATCAGCAACTAATCTATTGTAAACCGGGCCCGCTCCTACCGTAGTATAATGTCTACCTAGTTCATCTACCTGTTTAAAACGAGGATCATCTTTATATTTTTCTCCTTTTGGTGTGAGGCGAATTGACGTATGATAATAACCTAACGCAACAGGATGAGTTTGTAATTCAATAGAGTTAGAACAATCGGTTTCGTCTCTTTCTATTTTAGAGGCACTACCACATATTGACTTATGATAAAAACCTTGTTTCGTGATATAACGACTTTGTACCATTTCAACACAATTCTCTATTCTTTTGGCTTCTGTTTCTACCCCTTCTTGATAAGCACGTTTCCCGACTTCCATAATCACATCGATTGTTTTTAAAAAAGCTTCTTTTGCGTTTTGATTAGAAGAGGCGATTTTTTCTGGGATTGAAGGTTCAGCCATAAGTGTATTTTTAGTTTTATTCACTGATTAATAAAGACTTTTTTGGCCATCCCCCAATATTTTAGGCAAGAAATAGGTAGAGTTCTTTGGGTTGGGTTCATGTTAGTGGGTTAAAGCGAGTTTGGCAAATCGATCCGGCGAAAGACCACCGATAGCGCTGTGAGGTCGAAGTTGGTTGTAGTGTTTGCGTTAGCTTTCAATGATAGGCTTGGCTTCGGCTAGACTACTGAACCAGTGTTGGCTTTTTCTCATTCTTTCGAGTCCTTTCTTTTTCTTCTTTTACCAAAGAACTCTACTTATTTCTGACCTACTTTTCAGGGGGATGGTCAAGTTGCCCCCCTATAGCTGTGTTGAGTGTTCTGATAGTGGATTGGATTTCCTGTTCGTTAATGAGAAAAGGTGGGGATAGGGTTAAGACGTTATGGTGTCGACCTCCTGCTAGGAAAATAAAACCTTCGTTTAGCATTTGAACCATTAATTGGCTGGTAATTTGCGGATCGGGAGAACCGTCAGTTTGGATCAATTCCAAACCCCATAGTGCGCCTTTTCCTCGTACATTGCCAAGTAAGGCGTGGTTTTCTTTGAGAGAAAAAAAAGCGCTTCGCAATTTTTCTTCTAAGTGGTGGAGTTGTTTTTTCCAGAGATCAAAATTTTGCCACTGTTCGAGTGAAGCGAGAGCCATGGCGCATCCCAGAGGATTGCCTAGAAAGGTGCTAGTGTGTAATGCTTCACCTGTAGAACGTGGCCAAGCGTCTATGAGATCGGCGCGTCCTACGCAAGCGGATAAGGGAAAACCGCCTGTGAGCGATTTGCCCAGACAAATAATATCGGGAATAACTTGTTCGGCTTCGCAAGCAAAGCAAGTGCCTGTGCGCCAGAAACCGGTATAAATTTCGTCAACAATCAACAATGCTTCGTATTCATCGGCTAAGGCGCGTAGGAGAGGTAAGAAATCGCGTGGTGGAATCTGCACGCCGCCTCGACCTTGAATAGGTTCCACAAGAATGGCGCCGATAGGTTTCTTCTTAAAAGTGTTACGAATTTCTTCTTCCAACTTTTCCAGACAATATTCCGAACAGTCCGGCGCTTTTTCTCCAATGAGACGATAACCTTCCGTGCATTGGTAAGGGCATCGATAGCAAGTGGGATAAGGCACAAACGAAGTGAACGTTTTCAGTTGGGCAAGGAAAGGTTCTCGAAATTCAGGCAAGGCGGTGGTGTCTAAAGCGCCATAGCCCAAACCGTGATAACTTCCTTCAAACGCTAAAACGCCGGGCTTGCCAGTAGCCAGATGAGCTGTTTTCAAGGCAGCTTCCACGGCTTCAAAACCGGAATTTCCTAAAATGACTTTGCCTTGAAGCCCCCATCGTTCGAAAGTGATTTTTACGAGTTCGCGACATAAATTGACTTTGGCTTCGGTTGGATGAACATCGCCCATGGCATGCCAAAGTTTTTGAGATTGATGATGAATTGCAGACTGTAAATGCAGAGATTGAAAACCTAAACTTGCAACGCCAAAACCACTGGTCCAATCCAGAAAGCGATTGCCATCGACGTCCCAAACATTGGTTCCTTCGGCGCGCTCCCAAAAGATAGGAAAATTTTCTGAAAAATAAGTGATATTAGGCGATTCGTAGCGATGCAATTCTTGCATGAGCGCTTGAGAGCGGGGGCCGGGGATGGAAGTGATTAGTTTGGGTAACATGGATGAGTCAATAATAAAACATTAGCCACTGAGCGCACAGAGAAAAAATATTTAGCAGTCGATTATTAGTTAAAAGCTAATCGCTTTTTGAATTCTGAATTTATAATTTTTAATTCGTTTGAAGCTTTACTCTTCAGGAACCGTTATACAACATAATCTATGCGTTATTTATTTCTTCTTTTAATAGGAGCTTTGAGCGCTGGCTCGAGCTGGGGCTATGACACCAACAGCGCGCCGCGCATTGAAATGCCAAGCGCGATTACCAATAAAGTTACGTTGCTCACGGCAAAAGAACCTACGCAAATTCGTTTGGCTACGTGGAATATTGAATGGTTTCCTGCAGGACAACGCCGTAGTGCTAAGAAAAATGTGCAAAATCAAATGCAAGCCGTAGCGGAAATGATTCAAGAATTTAAACCGGATATTTTATTAACTCAGGAAACACGCAATTTAGGAGCCTTAATTTCGCTCAATAAATTGTTGGATAAATTAGGTTTTAGTTACCTGGCTTCAGCTCGCTATTATGAAGAAAATCAATCTCGTATTGACGAAGGTAAACCTACGCAAAATACAGGCATGCTATCGCGATATCCTTGGAAAGATATTTGGGAAGTGGATTTTGCGACATTGACTTATGCAAGTCCACCGACCCGAGGGTATTTGGGAGCTAAATTTGAAATTAATGGTGTGCCTTTTGTGGTTTATGACACTCACACCAAAAGTAATTTCGGCGCTTCAGACGAAAAAGAGCGCGCGATCAATTATGAAAAACGCGCGAACGGGATTTATGAATTAAAGCGGGATTGGGAGCGCATGAAATTAGATCCTGATAAAGATAAGATTATTGTTGTGGGCGATTTTAATACCGATGTTTTTGCTGAACAATTCAAGGATGAAAAAACTTTCCATATTTTAGAGGAATGGGGTTTTAAACATTGTTTTGGCGATCTTCCTTTGGAAAAAAGAGTCACCTTGCCCGGCAGAAAGGGGGAGCCTTTCCCCGATGGCACATTTGATTACATTTGGTTTTCGAAAGGTTGGGGAGATAATATTCCTAGCGCGCAAATTTTATCCAAAGGCGCAGCGAAACGCAAAGATGTTTACGGAGGGGATGAGCCGGGATTGGCAAGTGATCATTACCCCGTTTATGTCGATATTACTTTAAATAAATAATCGCTAGCAAAATGGCGACGCCGCAAGTTTTAATATTAGCGACGCGCAATGCTAAAAAAGCAAAAGAACTTCAACAACTTTTGGCATCCCAAAGATGGGAGGTCAAAACTTTGGACGAGTTTTCTTCCCTCCCCGAAGTAGCGGAGGATGGAAAAACGTTCGAAGCCAATGCCGTAAAAAAAGCCGTTACGATTTCGCAATATGTTCCCCATTATGTTGTGGCGGACGATTCCGGTCTGGAAGTCGAAGCGCTACAAGGAGCTCCGGGAATTTATTCTGCTCGTTATGCGGCAGAAGGGGGAGAAAACGCCTCGGATCAGGCTAATTGCGAAAAACTATTGCGCGAGATGGATTCGATTTCCGATCGGCAAGCCCAGTTTCGTTGTGTTTTGGCTGTGGCTTATCGTGGTAAGCTTTCCACGACGACAGAAGGAGTTTGCAGGGGGAAAATTATTACAGAATCCCGCGGTAATCTTGGATTTGGTTACGACCCATTGTTTGTGCCAGATGGTTACGAAAAAACATTTGCTGAATTGTCAGGTGAGATAAAAAATCAGATTAGCCATCGCGCCGTAGCAATAAAACAGTTGAAAAAATGGTTGGAAACGACGATCTTAATCAATGAGAAAAATTGAAGTTTGGGTTGCCTATGATTCGAATTCGGAATGGGTGCGAGTGCCTAGCTTGACCATTGAACCCAAAGAAAACTGGGAAGAAATGCAAGTGCCCTTGTTGCAACTACGAGGTTTGCAAGAGGACTGCTATGCAATTCGACTCAAAGTGAGAGATCACATTTTTCATATGTCCCGATTTCAAGACGCGGTAGATTTTGCAATGCAAGAAAACCTTACAAAATAAAGCTTAATTTTTAATTTTCTTACTTTTAGTTAATTGACTTACTTTTAAATTTAAGTAAGTTTATTATATGAAAGTAAAACCATTAGGTGAAAAGGTCTCTTTTTCAGTGAAAGGGCAAATTGTGATTCCTCGTGCTTTGCGGGAGGAATATGCGATTGAAGCTGATACTCGTGCTTATGTGCAGGCAACTCCACAGGGAATTTTAATTAAGCCTATTACTTCGAAATTTATTCGTAGTTTAAGAGGTTCACTTAAAGGCACAGGTGTGATGAAGGCGATGATGGAAGATCGTAAAAAAGAGCGCGAACTTTGATATGGTGACAAAAGTTTTGGATAGTTGGGCTCTCATCGCATTTTTTGAGGATGAACCGGCTGCGGTCCAAGTGGAAAAAATGATCGATCATGCCTTTCAAGAAAAATATAAACTCTTGTTGAGTGTAATAAATTGGGGCGAGATTTATTATAATACGATGCGTGAAGTTTCTCAGGAAATGGCGGAGCAAAAAGTGAGTGAGATTGCTTCTTTACCGATTGAGGTGGTTGGTGTGAGTGAAAATCTTTTACTGACTCGTCAAGCCGCTATTTATAAGGCTAAATACAGAATGTCTTACGCGGATTGTTTTGGGGCTGCATTAGCTAAATTAAAAGGCGCTGAATTTGTAACGGGCGATTTAGAATTTAAAGAAGTTGAAAAAGAGATCAAAGTCCATTGGCTTAAATGATTTTTATTAAGAATTATGCCGCTTTCTTTTCGTGTAACACAACCGACCGAGCTTTTGCCTTTTCTTTTTGCTTCTCAACCCGAAACCAAACGAACCAAAGTGCGGCAGGCCTTGAAATTCGGAAGCGTTTTGGTGAATGGTAAAACTACGACTCAATTTAACGTGTCATTAAAAGTGGGTGATGTGATAGTAATTCGCTTGGGAAAAGCTTCACGTGAGATCGGTCGATTGCCGAAGGGAATGAAAATATTTTTTGAAGATGAACATCTTATTATCATTGAAAAGCCTGAAAATATGCTCTCCATTGCTAGCGAGGCCGAGCAAAATAAGACCGCTTACGCTTATCTTACCGATTATGTAAGAAAAGGAAAAGAGTACTCCAAAGAACGGATTTGGATTGTGCATCGTTTAGATCGGGAAACTTCGGGTTTAATGGTATTCGCCAAAACGCTGCAAGCTAAAGGCATGCTTCAAACCAATTGGGACAAGGTCGAGAAACGTTATCTCGCAATTGTCGAAGGTGTCATGCCTAAAGGCAAAGGAACGTTGCATTCTTACTTAAATGAAACCAATCCTTATCGTGTTTTTAGCGCGCCCAAGAGTCAAGAAACTCGTGAAGCCATCACGCATTACAAAGTGCTTAAACGCGGTCAAAATCGCACCCTGGTCGAACTCACTCTCCAAACTGGTCGACGTCACCAAATTCGCGTCCAACTCGCCGACGAAGGTTTTCCCATCATCGGCGACGAAAAATATCGCGCCAAAACAGACCCCGCTCATCGTTTAGGTTTACACTCTCATTTTCTTAGCTTTTCTCATCCGATTACGGGTGAAAAGTTGAGTTATGAATCGGATTTATCTCAAGAATTAAAAAGATTAATATAATTTTTAAAATACTATGCGATCAGAAATAATAACCAGATTGATACTAGCAAAAAACTTTTTGCGTGAAGCAGAAGCAGCTTGTTCAACGCCAAATGATAAATGGTCTTTTGCTAGAGGAATTATTCTATTACATGATGCAACAGAAATAGTGTTAATTGCAATTGTAAGTCATCTTAATGCATTGCAACAAATTAAAAAAAACACGTCTCTACTTGATTATTGCGACTTTATTCAAAAAGTAGATCCACATAATGAAATCCGACACAAGCAAGAATTAAAAAATTTAAACACAATTCGAAATCATATAAAACATGAAGGCTTGTTAGTGGATGTAAAATCTAACGCTTATCTCGTTAATACAATAAGCAATTCTATTGTTAGTATGTGCAAAACGTATCTTAATATAGAATTTTCAGAGGTACGTCTTACTTTGCTAATCCGCAATAAAAAAATTCAGCATTTTCTCAAAGAAGCTGAAGATCATTATAATGAGAAAAAGTATGAAAAAGCTTTAATTTCACTTGGTTATGCAATGTTTTATACAATTGATAATGAGGCTATAACTTGGTCTTTTTTTCATGAAATTATTTCTGGGTTTTCTGAAAAAGAAACTCCTGAAATTGTTTATCCTGATTTTAATACGGAACATATGGTAAGACTTATACAATATGGGATTGATCCGTATTTACATAAAAAATTTCACCAAATAGTTCCACTCATTGGCAGAAAAACTAAAGACTTTGAGCTTATTTATGAATGGAAGAAAGAGTTTGGTCATCAGGGAAACTGGACAGAAAAAAATGTTAGTTTCTGTCTTCATCTAGTTATTGATACGGCTTTGAAATGTCAAAGAGAAGATTCACATGATTATTCAATTAAACGTTATTCCGAAATTTATGAAGATATAATAGAACCCGTAAAAGATCAGGCTATTATTTGGAATACGTCTAATAATGCTAAAGATTATTTTTTACATTCTAAACTTATTGAACGAAAACCATTATTCATTCTTTCAAAAAATCAATACCTAATTGGCCAAGTAAAAAGGTCTGATAAAAAATCAAACGAAGTTTTTATAATGTTTTACAGACCTTCAGAAGGCGAACTTGAAGATTTCAATTACGGCTATGTTGCTGAGAGTGAAATAAAAGTTACATCTCGTAAAAAAATGTTGGATAATTTTAATCCACCATCAAAGTCACTTTAGCATCTCCGCGTAAAGCTTTGGAGTAGGGGCAGGTTTGATGGGCTTATTCCATAATGCGTTGGGCTTGGTCGTGGTTGATGTCGGGGTGGTGGCATGGGTTTAGTGAAGTAGCGCAGGCTTCCAGCCTGTTAATTAATGAGTCAGTGGGTAAAATAACAGCCAGGATGGCTGTGCTACGTCGATAAAATTTTTCCTGTGTTTTCGAGTTTTAAGAGAAGGCGTTTGCGCCAAATCCCGCAGGCATAACCGCTGAGCGATCCATTTTTACCAATCACGCGATGGCAAGGAACGATTAAACAAATCGGGTTGGTAGCGTTAGCTCGAGCCACGGCGCGAACTGCTTTGGGGACTTTTAATTGTCGCGCGATGGTTTCGTAACTTACCGTTTTGCCATAGGGAATGTTTTGCAGTTTGGACCAGACTCTTTTTTGAAAAGGGGTTCCTTTCAAATACAAAGGAATCGTGAAATGATGACGTTTCCCTTGAAAATATTCTTTCAGTTCTTGGCGCAATTGTTTTAAGAGAGCGTTATCGCCTGGCAATAAAGGGAGAGAAAAGCGCTTTTGAATTTGATGATAAGTCTGGGCTAGGGTGCGTTTGTCGGCAAATTCTAAATAGAAAAGGCTGGTTTCATTGGCGGCGGCTAACATAGGGCCGAGGTCAGTTTCTAAAAGAGCAACCCAGAGACAATCGACCTGTTTCGCTTGGCCTGGAGTTTTTTGGAAAGTGCGTGTGAAGGCGTCGCGGAAACCGCTATGTGATTCGTAACCGTGATTAAAGATGACGTCGTCCAGGGGTTTTCCATTTTGCATCTGAGTGAAGGCGCGAGAGAGACGCAAGCCTCGACACCATGCGGTAAAGGTCATGCCATAATTTTTTTGGAACCAGCGCCGCGCTTGTTCGGGCGCTATGCTGAGTTGGCGCAAATTTTTGGCAGAAATTTTTTGATCTGGCGCGGTTTCGGCGTGAGCGAGAAGTTTTTGCGCCCAGTCTGGAGGTTGGCCGCTAGCGAGTTCGGGTCGGCAACGTTTGCAGGGTCGATAACCGGCTTTAAGGGCTTCACCCAGGTTATCGAAAAATTCAATATTTTCGGGTTTAGGCTGGGAGGGACATGAGAGGCGACAGGCAATGCCTGTGGTTTTGACGCCAAAAACGAAGAGGCCGTCATAGCGAGTGTCGCGCTTTTTCCAGGCGGCTAATTTTGCTTTCTTGTTAAGGGTAGAGTGTTTCATGGAGTCACTTTATCATAGGCTTCCACCGAAAAAGTGACACGACATTTCCTATTTTCAAAAAAATGTGTTAAATCCTTTTCTTTTTTGAGGGTTTAGTGATAAGATGAAAAAGGAGATTTAGAAGCAGGCAAATCAGGAAATGGTTTCAGTTTTTAAATTCTTAGCTTGTGAGTTCACCGGGTTAAGAGAGATTTTCTTCTCCCAAGTGGTGAGGGTGGACATAATTTTATTTTATTTATGCCGGATTGGTTGTTTTGGATTTTGATAGGGTTTGTTGGAAACTTTGCTTATGCTTCGTTTTTTGAGTGGGCTTTGCATCGTTTTGTGATGCATAAACCGGTAGGAAAGTTTCGTTATGCTTATGAAACTCATACTTTAATTCATCATCGTATTTTTAAAGCGGATCACACTTATCATCTCATTAATGAAAAGGATAAGGAGAAGATTCCAATGGAGTGGTGGAATGGGCCGGTGTTGATTGCATTGTGCGCATTGCCGGCTTTGATTGTGAGTTGGATTTTTGGTTCCTGGTTGGTGTTGGTTGGTGGAGTCATCGCATGCGCGGCTTATTATGGACTTTATGAGTATTTGCATTGGTGCATGCATTTGCCTAAGGCGCGACGTATCGAGAAACCATGGATTTTTCGTCGTTTGAATGGTCATCATTTGTTGCATCATCGTTATATGGGAAAAAATTTTAATGTGGTTTGTCCGTTGGCCGATATGATTTTGGGCACATTGATATTGCGAGCGAAGACACGTTTTGCTCAGGCGACAGGGCCTTCGGTGCCGAATGTGCAGCCGCACGATTAAATTTCAATTATTTTTTAAAAGCCGCTTTCCATTCAGCTTCGCGGAAGCCGACCAGAAATATTTTTGCTTGAGGATCGAGGACAAAGGGTCGTTTTACTAAGTTTCCATTTTTATTAAGAAGGGTTAGAGCTTCTTCGATGGAGAGATTTTCTAATTTTTCTTTCAATCCTTGAGCGCGATAGTCTTGGCCCGAGGTATTGAAGAGCGAGCGAAGATTGTTATCACGAGCTTTGAGCATGGTTTTCAAATCGGAGAGGGAAGGAGGTGTTTCGCGAATGGGTATATCTTGGAAAGGAATGTGATGAGTTTTGAGCCATTTCATGGCATTGCGGCAGGTGGAGCATTGATGGTAAACGTAGAGTTTGAGCATAATCGTTAAATGTGTTGATCGGCAAAAATTTCAACATTTTTGTCAGGGATGAAATACATAATGGCGGGTAGGGTAACTAGGATGAGAGCGCCAGTTATCCAAACTAAAGAACAGAGAACGGCTAGCGCATAGATGATAATGGCAATGAGATTTTTGTGACGCATATTTTGATGCAAACGGCTTGCAGTTTTGTCGGTGCGATGTTGCGCGGCGATGGAAGTGCGAAGTAGATAATAAGCTAAAGCAGAGGTGAGTTTGACGCTTGCATACAGTGAAACAGAGAGGCGGTTACCGTGAGTTTCTCCTAAGTATGCGGTGACAAAGGGGATAAGAGACATCCAGAAAAGTAAATGGATATTGGCCCATAAAACGTAGCCATCCACTTTTTTAGCAAGTTGGATAAGGTGATGATGGTTGACCCAGTAAATGGCGATGATGATGAAGCTAAGAAGATAGCTGAGAAAAGTGGGCCAAAGTTTGAATAGGGCGGTGAGGGTGGGTTCGTGAGGCGCTTTTAATTCGATGACCATGATGGTGATAATGATGGCGATAACACCGTCACTAAAGGCTTCGAGGCGATTGGTTTTCACTGGATTGGATCGTGGCTGGGTGAGGGAGGCGGTGTCAAGTCTAGTTCGGAGAACAATGCCGGTGCACTTTGAAATCCTGATTTGTGGCATTCCCGGAGGAATGGGGCGAGTGAAATTGATAGGGGAATCATGGCCAGCTTGATAGTTATGTGATTTCATTAAATTAACCTTATGAAAGCATTGTTTTTTTTCGGCACGCTGTTAATCGGGTTATTGCGTTGGGAGTTTGTGGTAAAGGCAGTGGAGCAGAAAAAAATTCAAGAGATTCAAATCAAAGAATTTGATCCAAAACTCATTCGCGTGGAAATTAAAAATTTGCCTAATCCTTATGCCACGGAGAGTGCCTCACAATCACCGCGTGTGGTGGATATTCCGAAAGATCCCATTTTGGAGGTTCCGAAAGGGTTTAAAGTAAATGTATTTGCGGAAAATTTGGATGAGCCGCGTTGGCTGGCATTGACGCCTTCGGGTGATGTGTTAGTGACAGAGACGCGTAAGAATCGTATTTTATTATTGAGGGACACGAATAAGGATGGGGTGATGGATGAGTCGGAAGTTTTTGCGGATGAAAAGAATGGATTGAATATTCCATTTGGGATGGCATTTACGGACGATGCTTTTTATGTTGGAAATTCCGACGCAGTGTTGCAATGGCCGTTTAAAAAAGGGCAAAATCGGATGGAGGGCAAAGGAGAGAAAATTGCGAGTTTGCCAGGAGGAGGTTACCGTCAGCATTGGACGCGCAATGTGCGTGTGAGTCCGGATGGGAAACGTTTGTTTGTGACGATTGGATCAAAAAGTAATGCGGATGTGGAGCCATTGCCACGCGCTTCGGTGCAGGTGATGGATTTGGATGGGTCCAATCAAGAAACGTTTGCCTATGGGTTAAGAAATCCGGTGGGCTTGGATTTTCATCCTATAACGCATGAAGTTTATGTGACGGTGAATGAGCGAGATGAATTGGGAAATGAGTTAGTGCCTGATTTTTTTACGCGTGTCAAAGAAGGGGAATTTTACGGATGGCCGTATGCTTATTTGAGGCCGGAACTTTTGGATCCGCGTCATACGAGAAACGGGAAGAGTTCTCAGTCTGATTTAGTTAAGGAAACAAAAACACCGGATGTTTTGTTTGAGGCGCATTCAGCTGCTTTGGGCTTGGCTTTTTATTCGGGAGAAGCATTTCCGGAAAAATATCGTAATGGAGCATTTGTGGCATTTCGGGGGAGTTGGAATCGAAGCCGAGGGACTGGCTACAAAATTGTTTTTGTCCCCTTTGGCAAGGATAACCGACCGCTGGGTTATTACGAAGATTTTGTGCGAGGTTTTTTAATTGATCCAAGTATTCCCAAAACTTGGGGACGGCCTGTTGGAGCGCTTGTTTTACCAGATGGCAGTTTAATTTTTACAGAGGAGCCCAACGGACGGATTTATCGGGTGCGATATGAGTCTTGAACTAAGCTGCTTGCTCAATATGTGGTTTTGTTTTATGATAAAAGCATGGCTAACAAAAATTTCTCTAACGAATTAAATATCACTCGCGAACAGATGGTGGAATTGTTAAACGAAGATTTGGCGCGAGAATATCAAGCGATTATTGCTTATGTGGTCTATAGTCAGACTCTCAAAGGACCGGAATACATGGATATTGCTCAGGAGTTAGAGTTGCACGCGACTGAAGAATTGGCTCATGCTATTAAAATTGCTAAACAAATTGATTATTTTGGAGGCATGCCTTGTGTGACACCCAAAGCGGTGAAAACCTCGAATGATGCTAAGGAAATGTTGCATGCGGATTTGGAGAATGAGCGAGAAACGATTGCGCATTATCGTCAACGGATTCGTCAAGCTGAAGCGATGGGCGAATTTGCATTGAGCGAGACGCTGCGACAGATTATTGTCCAGGAACAAGAGCACGAAATTGATTTGTGCGATGCCTTAAATATCGATGTTCCTAAGCCTAAAGCGGCTCCGGATAATTCATAGTTTAAGCGAATAAAATGCGAGGCTATCGGTTGGGTCTCTTTTTGGTAGGGCTAGGGTTATTTATCTTAGTTATTGGCTTTCTCTTCTTTGATCCATTTATTCCACCGCAAGATGCGCCTCTTGAGTTGCAAAGGCAATTTGATCAAGAAAAAGCGCAAGCGATTCGTATTTATCAATGGGGCAAAATTACTTTGTTGTTGGGAGGCATCGGTTTATTAGGGGCTTGGTTGAGAACACGATTAAGAGGCAGGTGCAAAAAAACTAATCTCTAGCAATTAAGCCAGGTTATTTGACAGGCTCAATTTGTTTTGCAGATTAACGTTTGCAGATAATTAGCGGAATAAAATCTGCATCAAGCAGTAATTTTTTCTTAGTATTTTGTTGTCTTAAAATGGTGTTTTTTGTTTGTAGCCGTGTTTTAAATTGAAAGGATTTATTATGAAAAAAACAATTTCTCCCAAGCGCAATCGTCGATCAGAAAGATTGCACGAGAGTAGTAAAAATAAAATTGAACGGCGGACGATTAAGCTAGGTCGAAATGAAGAGCCGGGTAGCAGCGGGAGTCGCGCTCCGAAGCTGGGAGTTTCTGGGGAAACGAATATAAAGAAAAAGTTCGTTAATATAGGATTAAAAGCTTCTCGAGAAACCTCTTCGGGTTGGAAAAATTTTTATAATGAATGAGTTTATGGCTTCGAAAAAAACAAATTCGAAAAAATGGTCGAAACATGTCATGGAAACTAGTGACGCTTTGGATTTAGAAGAAGGCGTTTTTTCGAAAAAGAATCCACGTGATATTGCGTGCTCACTGAAGCGATCGGCAGATCGAAGTAAGAGGCGTAAATCTAATCCCTATCGTTCTGCTATGTCGATGTTGACCTTTTATATCAATCGAGGAGGGAAAAAACTTCCTAAGACCCAGCGCAATCGTCTTGAGGCGGCTAAAGATGAACTGCGAGATCTGTATGGGAAAAACGATGAAAGAAAATCAGGGGAGTGAATTTAATTTCGAATAATTAAACTTTATGAAAAACTCTAAAAATATGACCGATGCTATGCAGGAAATTTTGGATGTTCACGCAACCATGAATCCTTTACCCATCGAGGAGCTGACTCCGGAATTGGCTCGACAAATGCCTTTGATAGATCGTGCCGCCATAGCGGTGTATGGTCGTCATTTTACTAAAAAAGCTTTGCTGCCCCTGCCGATTCCTGTGGGAAAGGTTGAGCATCGTTTAATTCCAGGCTCGGCGGGTAATACCATTTTGATTCGTATTTATACGCCAAATGGTAAAGCGCCTGATGAAGGGTGGCCCATCTTAGTTTATTTTCATGGCGGAGGTTGGGTGTTGGGCACACTTGATACTTATGATTCGTCCTGTCGCGCACTTTGTGATGAGGCTAATTGCATCGTAGTTTCAGTACATTATCGACAAGCGCCAGAAAATCCCTGGCCAGCCGCCGTGGAAGATGCTTTTGCGGCTTACCAATGGATCTGTGCTCAAGCTCATGAATTTCATGGAAGCGTGGCGACACAAATTGCAGTTGGCGGAGAAAGTGCGGGAGGAAATCTAGCTGCCGTGGTGGCCCAAATGGCACGAGACCAAGGGGTCGTTATGCCTTTGCATCAGCTTTTAATTTATCCTGTTACCGATTTAGCGAATGGAATGAATAGCACTTCAGCACGGGAACATGCTCAAGCGAAACCGCTCAATTTGCCAATGCTTCACTGGTTTTATAATCATTATGTGCCCGCCGGCGCAGAACGCACGAATCCTTATATTTCGCCTTTGTATGCAGAAGGTTTTATCGGTTTGGCGCCGGCTACCATTATTTTAGCAGAAATTGATCCTTTGCGAAGCGATGGCAAGGCCTATGCGGCTAAGCTGGAGCAAGCCGATGTTCCTGTGAATTTGAAAATTTACGAGGGAGTGACTCATGAATTTTTTGGTCTCACTGGATTGGTAAAGGAAGCAAGCTCAGCGCTTTCGATGGCAGCCAAAGATTTGCGTCGGTCGTTTAACGAAATTTTGGTTAATGCTTGAGCTTTGAAGTTTGCTGTAAGGCATTATAACTGGTGATTAAATTTTGATAAGCCGGCAAATGGTTGGATAGCAAGCTGCCCAGACCTTCGATATCATTGCGCCAGTCACGATGCAATTCGCATGCCACGCTAAACCAATTCATGAGTTGAGCGCCAGCGGCTGACATCCGCGCCCAAGCCGCGTGACGCACCGCTTCATTAAATGTTCCCGAAGCATCCGTTACCACAAACACTTCATAGCCTTCTTCCAAAGCAGAGAGAGCGGGAAAAGCCACGCAAACATCGGTTACTACGCCCGCAATAATCAATTGCTTGCGACCGGTTTCTTTGATCGCCTTGACGAAATCTTCATTATCCCATGCGTTGATTTGACCTGGTCGCGGAATGTAAGGCGCTTTGGGAAACATTTTCTTTAATTCTGGCATCAATGGTCCATTAGGCCCTTGCTCAAAACTCGTCGTTAAAATAGTTGGCAAATTAAAAAATTTTGCCAGATCCGCCAGCGCCAACACATTATTCTTAAATTCGTCCGGCGAAAAATCTTGCACTAACGAAAGTAAACCTGATTGATGATCTACTAACAACACCGCAGCATCATCTTTTGAAAGTCGATTGTATTGAAATTTGTTCATGATAATTTTTATTTGGTTACAGAGCTTGATTTAAGCTGCTCTTTTGCAGATTGGAAATTAAAAAGATGATTTGCTGCCTGGGAAGTTAAAGTTTAGGCTTTATTTGGAAAATGAAGACCATTTATGAAAATCGTTAATCCTTTAAAAGCGCTTTTTGGTAAGGGTAAACCCAGTTCCTTGCGCTCTGTTCAATACCATCAGTGGGAGGACGCGTTTGAAGTCGATTTTGAAGATGGGCTTTCTTTCTTAGAACCTCATAGCACTATTCGAAAAGCTAATAAGATTTCTTCTAAAGCCAATCCTGTGAGTGTTGAGTTAGAGCAGGAATTGAAGCATGGTTTTTTTGTTCATTACGACAACGGACAAATTGCCGAAGTTTCCTGGGCTTTTATTAAGGAATTGCCGCCGAAGGGTGCTAAGAAATAAAATCTACAACTTTTTAATTGGCTATTTTAGAAACTTTTTTTCTTAAGGAAAATTTAATTATCATCAAATTTTTGCGAAATTTTTTCAAAAATTTTTCTTGTTTCGTCTTTGAATTCATCGTGAATTTTTTCTTCGACATCAAGTAACCCTTTTTGATTTGGTTTATCTGATTTAGTTCGAACGTCATCTGCAGGAATACTGAAAAATGAAAACTCTGGAAACTTTTCATTTAACTCTTTTAATTTTGTCTCATTCTTTGCATCAAGAATTCCGACAACATGTTGAAATCCTAATTCTTTTAAAAGTTGTGCAATTAGTGGCATATTAGTAACTCCGCCAACACCCCAACCAAAAAAATTGCCTTTAATTTCTACGCTAAGTTGATCAGCGATTTTGGGATAAAAAATTACATCATCTTGTCCTTCAACTAAAATAACCTTATCATCTAAAAAGAATACTTCTCTGGCATCTAAGCCTAAAATATGCGGATTATTTTGATTTTTAAAAAGATTTACTAGGTTAGATTGTGTGCCCTCAGATAATTGTGATATTGTAGAATTGCCTTCTTTTAAATGCACACGTGCAATGCTACCTTTGTTTTCAAACATTAAAAGGTTGATAAAGTATGATGAATGAGTGGAAACGATTATTTGTCGATCTTTAGAAAATTTAATAAAGAGCTTTGCAATTTTTTTTAGTAAAAGTGGATGAAGAGAAAGCTCTGGTTCGTCAATGACTATTACGTTTTTGGGTGAGGAATCATATAATGCATCTATAATAAAAAGTAGACTAATTAAACCATCCCCAAGGCCCTCGCTATTATGATAATAATCATTTTTCTTAAATTTAATATAATATTGACCATGGCCATCTTGATCTATTATCCAATCCAGAGGAGAATCAATAACTTCATTTAAAAGAGAATTAAATTTTTCATGATTTTTTAAATAAGCATAAGTTAACCTTTGACTGAATTGATTTGTTTGAATGCCTCGTAAATTTTCGCTGAAATAGGAAGTATAATTAGCTCTATTTACTGATGAATTTGTGAAAAAAGGAGCAAAATATCGACGTGAGGGTAAAACATAAATATTGGGAAAATTTTGAATTGGTGGTTTGGGTTGTAGTTCAGTATGACTTCCACCAACTGAAGCGGTCTGTAGGCATTTTATACTTCCATAGGTTGTTGTAGCCTTTATCTCTATTTTTTCATCAGCTTGTTTATTTCTTTTACCTTCATGAAAAGGTGGTGGAGAGTGATCTTTTGCAGTAAGTGTATTTAAAGCTTCAATAATTGAAGATTTCCCAGAGTTATTAGGTCCTACAATTAAAGTTAATCCACTTCCTGGAAAAGCGTTAGGAATAGCAAATTTTAGTTCTTGTTTATTTGCAAATCCACGTAAACCACAAATCTCTAATTTTTGTAGCACATTATTATCTTATATAGGTTTATTTTACTCTGTGAATTTTATTTTACTTAAGACGAGCGTTTAATTTGTATATACTGAGGGTGAAATTACGTTGAATATTATTTATGTTAATACGGAGACCAATTCTAGCCCTTGCTCCTATGCAAGATGTGACGGATTTGCCATTTTGGCGGTTGATGGCGAAATATGGGGGAGCGGATGTTTATTTTACGGAGTATTTTCGGGTTCATAAAGATTCGCGGTTAGATAAACCGATTCTAAAGTCGATTACAGAAAATCCGACAGGGCGGCCGGTCGTTGCGCAGATGATTGGGAACGATATTTCGTCACTCGTGCGAACAGCACATGAATTAGAAAATTATCCGGTGGCTGCGATTGATTTGAATTTAGGTTGCCCTGCGCCGACGGTTTATAAAAAGTGTGCGGGCGGTGGTCTATTAAGGGATTTGCCTTTGATTGATTCGATTTTGGGTGCGTTGCGCGAAGCGATTTCGGGAAAGTTTACTGTGAAAACACGTTTGGGTTTTGAGGATGAGAGAACGTTGGAAAAATTGCTGCCAATTTTTAGACGTCATTCGTTGGATTTATTAACGGTGCATGGTCGAACGGTGAAACAGATGTATCGTGATGGGGTGCGCTATGATTTGATTGCGAAAGCAGTCGAGGCAATGAACTGTCCGGTGCTAGCGAATGGCAATGTTTATTCGGCACACGATGCGGAGCGCATCTTGGACATGACGAAAGCGCAAGGATTGATGATTGGTCGCGGCGCGATTCGCAATCCGTGGTTATTCGAACAGATTCGATCGCATTTGCGAGGGGAAACTTTTGCTTTGCCAATAGGTCGAAACGTTTTGAATTATATTTATGAGCTTTATGAGGCGGTTTGTGATCCTGCTGTGTCTCCGCGAATTCAGGTGCAGAAGATGAAAAAATATCTCAATTTTATTGGTGAAGGAGTGGAAGCAACGGGACAATTTTTGCATGAGATTCGTCGAGTCGAAACGCGTGAGGATTTTTTTAGAGTTTGCAACGAATATCTCGATCATGATGAACCGCTTCCGCTTGAGCCATTTCCGAAGAAAATTTTTAGTTCTGAATTAGTCCTGAACTAAGGCGAAATAATGAAGAGTCTGGTAATGGATAGTTAGTTTGCTATGCTAGTTATCAGTGAATAGAAAAGTTCCATGGCTAAATTGGATTGTGCCTTTGATTGGACTTTTTATGGTGAGTTGTGCCAGTACAGATCCGCAAGCGGCATTTGATGAGGTGAGTGAGACGGTTGCTCAGCGGACAGGTCAGCGTCCCAAGTGGATGCGGGAAGATGGCGATGAGCAAGAGATAGAAAAAGCGGTTCAAGCTTTTTTAAAAAATGATCTGACTGTTCAATCGGTGACGGCTATTACTTTATTGAACAATCGTTCCTTGCAGGCGCAATGGGAAGAGATTGGCATTTCTCAAGCGGAATTGGCTCAGGCATCGCGAGCTCCCAATATCGAAATTGCGGGCATGTGGCGATTTCCGAATCGGCCACCCTCCGCTTTAAATATGGAATATTCGGCTGCAGCTAATTTTTTGGATTTGTTGATGTTGCCGGCTCGAACCAAAATCGCGAAACAAAATCTTGAACAAACTAAGCTTCAAGTTGCGCATCATATTCTTCAAATCGCAAGTGAAGCGCAAACAGCTTTTTATACGCTTCAAGCGCATTTGGAATCTTTGAAACGAAAGGAGGCTGTGATTCAGGTGAATGATGCGGCTGTCGAGGTGGCTCAACAACAATATAAGGCGGGAAATGTTCCTGACCTTGAGCTTTATCAGCAACAAGCTGCGGCTTCTCAAGCGCAACTTGATTTAGTACAGGCGCAAACGCAAATCCGATCGGATCGTGAAAAACTGAATCGTATTATGGGTTTATGGGGAAAGGAAACGGATTGGGAAATCGCTGATTCTTTACCGACTTTGCCTAAAAAAGAGTTTTCATTGAAAAATCTTGAGGAGTTAGGTTTGAATCAGCGATTGGACTTGGCAGCTGCGCGTAACCAAAGTTTAGCAGTTGTTAAAGCGTTACAATTAAAGAAATTTTCTCGTTATTTTCCCGGGGCAACGATTGGTGTGAGCGCGGAACGCGATACGGATCGACAAACGGTGATCGGGCCGAGTCTTTCTTTGGAGTTGCCTATTTTTGATCAAGGTCAACCGGCCCTTGCGAAACTCGCGGCTCAATATCGTCAAGCGCAACGAAATTTTGAAGCGTTAGCGATTAATATTCGTTCGGAAGTTCGCGAAGCGCGCGATGTTTTGGTTGCCGCACGTCGCGCGGTAGCGTTTTATGAAGAGACGTTATTGCCGCAACATCAAAAAATTTTGCGTGAAACACTTTTGCAATACAATGCTATGCAAAAAAGTAATTATGATTTGCTTGCCGCTAAAGAAAAAGAGCAAATGGCTCAACAAGGTTATATTGACGCTTTGCTAAGCTATTGGATGGCTCGGGTGGAGTTGGAGCGGGTGGTTGGGGGCCGTTTAACGGATGATGAAATAGTTTTATCGAAACCTGTTCCAGCAACGTCTCATAATGTAGCACCTCAAAACCATCAGCATCATTAAAATTATGATTAATCGTCGAAAATTTCTAACTGCTGCTGCCGCCGCTTCAGGAGCGGCTTTGGTTGGCAAGTTGATGCCTACAGCGCGAGCCATTGGCGCTTCTTCAGAAAAAATCGTTCCCGTTAGCACGGGTAAAACGGAATCGTTTAACCCGCCATCGGGTTGGAAGGGATATAAACCCGTTATTACTCCTAATGGATTAACGTTGCCATGGAAAATGGTGGGTGGGGTAAAAGTTTTTCATTTGATTGCTGAGCCGGTTACACATGAGTTTGCGTCGGGTTTAGTGGCTGAATGTTGGGGATATAATGGTCGAGTGCACGGTCCCACGATTGAGGCCGTAGAAGGAGATCGGGTGAGAATTTATGTGACGAATCGACTTTATTCCCCAACGACGGTGCATTGGCATGGTGTGCTTTTACCGAGTGGGATGGATGGAGTGGGAGGATTGAGTCAAGCCGCGATTCAACCGGGCGAGACGTTTCAATATGAATTTATTTTAAAACAGCATGGCACATTGATGTATCACTCGCACCATGACGAGATGACTCAAATGCAGTTAGGCATGATGGGACTTTTTGTGATTCATCCTAAAAATGCTTCGGACAATCCGCCCGATCGTGATTATGCCATTATGTTAAGCGAGTGGAAAGTAGAAGTGGGCGCGCGTCGGCCTGATCCCAATGAGATGACTGATTTTAATATTTTTACCATGAACGCACGCAGTTTTCCTGGAACGCAACCGCTACTAGCTAAGGTAGGGGATCGCGTGCGAATTCGTTTGGGTAATTTAAGTTCTATGTCGCATCATGCAATTCATCTGCATGGTTACCATTTTAAAGTGGTTGAAACGGATGGTGGTGAAATTCCTAAAGAGGGACAATGGCCCGAAACTACGACGATTGTGCCTACAGGGAGCACACGCACGATTGAATTTACTGCTTATGAGCCGGGCGATTGGGCGATGCATTGTCACATGTTGCATCATATCATGAATCAGATGGGTCACCAATTTGGCAATGTGATTGGCGTTAACACTAAAGAGTTAAATCAGAAAATTCGTCCTCTCATCCCCGGTTACATGGTCATGGGACAACATGGGATGGGAGATATGGGCGAAATGCATATGACGGTGCCACCGAATTCTATACCGATGGTTGGCGGGCAAGGTCAGTATGATTATATTACTATGGGCGGGATGTTTACGATTCTTAAAGTGCGCGAAGAGTTGCCGGAGGACGGTTCTGATCCAGGTTGGTATGAAAGCCCGCCCGGCACTTTGGCTCAGGTTGCTGCAGAGGAAGATTTAAAACGCGACGGTATTGAGTTGTCTAAAGATTCCTCACAAGCCAATGCCTTGCTTTTTAATGAAGAGAACTTGTGCGGAGTGATTCCTTCAGCATCGAAAATTGTTACTGCTCGCGTTAAAACTCATTAATGCATTATAGTTTTAATAACATTTTACCTAATTTTTACTAACACGGATCTGGCTCTGGGATATTTATTTTTCGATGCTATGCAGCCACCAACGCGTACGTGTGCTTTTCGCTTTGCCAAAACTACGTTGGAAATAGACGCGCAAGAGTGTGCCGTCTTTGGTTTGCAATCGATAACTGTGTTTTCTTAAGTATCGTTCGCCACTACCATGTTTACAATCGCCATATTCTTTCCATTGTGCAACTACTTTGGTGATGATGAATTTTTCATCACGCCAAATAAATTTTTTCGGAAGTCCAGGTTCCCCATAAGCCATGCGTCGAGGATCCAAGCTTTCTTGATCTGGCAGGATAGGTTCGCTGATGAAAGTGCGAGTCATTCGAGATTTAACTCTTTTTTACTGTGTTGTTTTTTGAAACTTCAAGAAATGGGTAATCGACATAGCCTTGAGGGCCTGAAGCGTAGAAAGTCTCAGGAGTGGGTTCATTCAAGGAGGCGTCTTGAGCAAATCTTTGAGGAAGATCGGGATTAGCAATAAATAGTTTACCAAATGCAATGGCGTCAGCTTCACCAGTTTGAAGTACTTGCTCGGCAGTTTTTTGAGTGAAATTTTCGTTGGCAATATAAATTCCACCAAAAGCTTTTTTTATTTCAGGGCCGATACGATTAGGGCCTAGAGACTCACGAACACATAGGAAAGCAAGTTTGCGTTGACCAAGTTGATGTGCAAGGTAAGTGAAAATTTCTTTCGGGTTGGAATCATGCATATCGTGCGTATCCCCTCGTGGAGAAAGATGGTAACCCACACGGTCGGAACCCCAAATTTTTATGACGGCATCGGCCACTTCTAGCATCAGTCGAGTACGATTTTCTAAAGAGCCTCCATATTGGTCAGTGCGATGGTTGGTTCCATCTTGTAGAAACTGGTCCAAGAGATAACCGTTGGCGCCATGAATTTCGACTCCATCAAAACCAGATTCTTTGGCATTGAGAGCGCCTTGGCGGTAAGCTTCGATGACGCTCGAAATTTCGCTCGTTTCTAAAGCTCGCGGTGCAACAAAAGGTTTTTGAGGTCGCACTAAACTCACGTGGCCCTTGGCTGGAATAGCACTTGGAGCAACGGGAAGTTTGCCATTGAGATACATTGGATCAGAAATACGTCCAACATGCCAAAGTTGTAACAACATTTTTCCACCGCTCTCATGAACGGATTTGGTAATGGTTTTCCACCCCTCAATCTGTTCTTTGGACCAAATCCCTGGTGTGTTGGGATATCCAACTCCCATGGGAGAAACTGCCGTGGCTTCTGAAAAAATCAAACCGGCGGAAGCGCGTTGAGTGTAGTACTTTTTCATGAGCTCGTTGGGCACGCGACCTTCACTGGCTCGACAACGGGTGAGGGGCGCCATGAAAATGCGATTGGGCAGGGATAAAGCGCCGATTTGAATAGAATCAAAAAGAGAAGTCATATTTTAAGTTTTGAAAATAAAAACGTATATCAAACTAACATGCACTTTAATTAGTAACAATAATTAATCTTTTGCACTTTTTTTAAAAAAATTCGTGTTCGCGATAATAGAAAGAGGGGGTTAGTTTAATATAGCCCAACGTAATTTAGCTGAAGTAGCACGCGGGTTGGAATGACATTCTTCAGCATTTGGCCGAATGACATCTTGAGCTATTTCACGATAAATTCCTTGTTGTAGACCTTCTTTAAAAGTTTTTTTGACGCGTCGATCTTCGCCGGAGTGAAAGGTTAAAATGGCAACGCGTCCTTCGGGATTCAGGCAAAAAGGGAGTTGTCTTAAGAAGGCTTCTAATGCGGAAAATTCGCCATTAACGGCAATGCGTAGTGCTTGGAAAACGCGTCGAACAGTTTGATCTTTTTCTTGAGATTCTAAACGGGGTAGTGTGTTGTGAATCGCTTTGACTAAAGTTGAAGTCGTAAAGAAGGTTTTTCCGGCTAAAGCAGATGCTAAAATTTCTGCATTGGGTTCATCAGCATTTTCTATGAGCAAAGTTTTTAAAGAGTCAGAAGTTATTTTTTCTAAAAAAATGGAAGCAGGTTGACCTTTTTGTGGATTCATTCGCATGTCCAACGGCCCTTCTAATTTTACGGAAAATCCTCGAGAGGGATTATCGAGTTGCATGGAAGAAACGCCAAGGTCAGCCAAAATGATATCGGCCTTATGCCATTGTAATTTAGCTAAAGCTTTGGTGATTCCAGCAAAGTTAATGTGAAAAATTACAAAATTGCCTTCATTAAATCCTAATTTACGCAATCGTGTTTCAGTTTTATTTAGTTCGATAGAGTCAACATCCATTCCCAGTAATCTGCCATTGGGCTGTAGGCGAGCTAGAATTTCTTGAGCGTGTCCACCATAACCGAGAGTGCAATCGACCGCGGTTTCGCCTGGTTGTGGAGACAAGATTTCTAGAATTTCTTGGACCATGATGGGTCGATGCATGCCTACAGGCGTTTTTCCTGAAGCGATAACTTTTGCGAGTGTTTCTTGATAACGCTCAGGTTGATGCTCTTTATACTTTTCCTCAAATCGTCTCGGATTTTTGCCAGAATAACGAGGGCGACGTTTTCTTAACATGAACAAAAGTGTGATTAGCTAAATTTTGCGTTTTTTAATAATAAATACGATTGTCGGCCATACGAAAAAAATTACTAACGACCATAATAAAATAGATTTATCTAACCCTTTTAGAAAGTTCAAATTGTCTGAATGATCGCTAAGCCATGCTATAAGTAAATAACCTAACATACTTGCCAATATACCTATCATATGTGGAAAAATGGGTAGAGTATTTAATTTAACCTTCATGCGTTTTGATTTAACCCAAGCATAGAAAAAACAAATAATAAGTACAATTAATAGAATTATACTTAAAGCCACCGATGAGATAAGAGCGTCAAATCCAGCAAAACTAATGTCACTCATAATTTATTTTTAAATAGGAATCGTTGAAACCTTTTCGACGGGATATTCGTTGTCTTTGCTTTCATTCATATCTTGGCGATAAACTTCAAGTTGGTTAGAATGTCTCATTACGAAAAGAAGATTTCCAAAACCCGCATGCCAAGATTTAGCAGCTATTAAAGTATTAGAAGGAAGGCCGTAATCTGAAAATTCTTTAGGATCAAGTTCTCGATAGTAACCCTTAGCGCGTGAAATAATTTGATAGCTTTCTCCGTTTACATTAAGAGTGACATTGCCTTTAGGTTCATCTCTATTTTCAGTTTGAGAGTTGTAAGCACAAGAGCCGCGAAACTCCCAAGTCATTTGTGAAGCATTGCCACCTCCCCTATTTGAGGCACATCCGCAAAGTAACATTGTTATAAATAAAAAATAAGATTTCATGAAAAAAAGTATGAACTTTACTGATTAAGTTCAATTCGAAGTTTGAAATTTTTAATGAATTTTAAATTATAAGCCTAAAAAACTTACTGCGAAATTTTCTAAAATTTCTGCGATGCGGCGGGTAAAGCGAGCGCCATCGGCGCCGTCGACGATGCGGTGATCGTAAGTGACGCAGAGTGGACACATCAAACGAGGTTTAAAGGTTGTGCCATCCCAGATGGGTTGGATTTGGCCTCGCGAGATGCCCAAAATAGCGGCTTGAGGAGGATTGACTAACGGAGTGAAATGGTTACCGCCAATACCGCCTAAATTGGAAATGGTAAAGGTGGCACCTTGCATTTCGTTAGCGGTTACTTTGCGGTCGCGAGCTTTTTGGGCAAGAGTTGCAATTTCTAAAGAGATTTCTTTGATTGATTTTTTATCCGCATCACGAATCACGGGCACTAATAAACCGTTTTCCGTGTCGACTGCAACGCCGATGTGATAATATTTTTTTTGAATTAAAAGACCCTTCGTTAAATCGATCGAAGTATTAAATTGTGGAAATTCTTGTAATGCTTGTGCAGCAGCTTTGATGGCAAAAGAAGTAACCGAGAGGACGCCACCTTGTTGTTTAATCTGTGGGGCAAATTTTTTACGAATGAGGTCGAGCTCTGTAATGTCAGCTTGATCGGAATGAGTGACCATAGGAATGGACCAGGACCAGGCCATTTGATCGGCAATTTTTTTACGCAACGAGGTGAGAGGTTTTTCTTCAATGGGTCCCCATTGCGAAAAATCGGGTAAAGGTTGTGTCAGTTTTACACCGCCTTCACGAACAAAGGTTTTAACATCTTCTTGAGTGATGCGTTCGCCCTGGCCAGAAACTTGAGCTAAGTTGACTCCTAATTCTCTTGCAAATCGGCGTGTAGCCGGTGCGGCGTAGACTTTATCGCCATCGGTTGTGGAAGAAGGAATGACAGTTTTTTCTGAAAATTCTTTGTTTGCCGGTTGTTCGCTTTTTGTTTTTTGTGGTGTTTCGGGAATTTCAGTTTCGTGTGATTTTTCTGCTATGGTCGCCTGTATTTCTAAAAGCAAAGAGCCTACTTTGACTTTGTCTCCTTCTTTTATAAGGACTTTAGTGATTTTGCCTTGAGCTGGAGAAGGAATTTCTGCGACAGCTTTATCGGTTTCAATTTCTAAAAGAGTTTGATCCTTGTCCACGGAATCACCAGTTTTGACAAGAACTTTAACAATTTCCCCACCTTCAATGCCTTCCCCTAAACTCGGAAGTTTAACTTCTTGTAATTGAGTTTTTGTGGCCGATGATTTTTTAGCTTCTTCTTTCTTTTTCTCTTCTTTTTTCGATTCTTCTTTTGGTGGGGTTGCCACTTTCTTTTCTGGCTCTTTTTCTTTTTCGTTGGGATCCATTTCTAATAAAGGACTCCCAACTTTAATTTTATCTCCGGATTTTACTAAAATTTTAGTTACTTTTCCTGATTTTGCTGAGGGCACTTCAGCCACGGCCTTATCCGTTTCAACTTCAAGAAGAGTTTGGTTTTGTTCTACGTGATCGCCTTCTTTCACTAAAACTTTGACAACATCGCCACTTTCGATGCCTTCGCCTAAATCGGGGAGTAAAACGGGTTCTGACATAACTAAGCAAAAAGGGAGAAAGGTTTTTTAGGATCAACACCTAAATCTTTGATGGCTTTGGCAACGATTTCGGGTTTGATTTCACCGCGTTGCGCTAACGCATGAAGAGTGGCGATAGTAATGCATTCGGCATCGATTTCAAAGTGGCGACGCAGATTTTTTCTGGATTCGCTGCGACCAAACCCATCTGTGCCCAAAGTAGTTAAGCCACCTGGAACCCAAGACGCGATTTGATCGGGAACCAATCGCATATAATCAGAGGCTGCTATCACAGGGCCTTTTTCTTTTTCTAAAAGTTCCGTGACGTAAGGTTTTTTAGGTTTTTGGGTGGGGTTAAGCATGTTCCATCGTGTGACCTCCATCGCATCGTAACGCAGTTGTTTGTAACTTGTCGCGCTCCAAATATCAGCGGAAACTCCGTAACGCTCCGCTAAAATGGTTTGAGCATCTAGAGCGCAATTAATAATCGTAGCGCTGCCTAAGATTTGTGCCTGCAGTTTTTTATTCTTTGGACCGGCCTTAAATTTATAAAGACCTTTTAAGATGCCTTCTTCCACGCCCTTGGGCATGGGAGCCATGGCATAATCTTCATTTTGCAAAGTTAGATAGTAGAAAATATCTTCGCCTTTTTCATACATGCGCTTGAGACCATTTTGGATGATGACAGCGATTTCGTAAGCAAACGCAGGGTCGTAAGCCATCACGTTGGGCACGGTGGCGGCAAGAATATGGCTATGACCATCTTCGTGTTGCAAACCTTCACCATTTAGTGTTGTGCGACCTGCTGTGGCGCCTAATAAAAATCCTTTTGTGCGCGAATCGGCTGCGGCCCAAATCAAATCGCCAATGCGTTGAAATCCAAACATGGAGTAAAAAATGAAGAAGGGAATCATGTTTACGCCGTGCACGGAGTAAGAAGTGCCCGCGGCAATGAAGGAAGAAATGGCGCCTGCTTCGCTAATGCCTTCTTCCAGAATTTGTCCGTTCTTGGCTTCTTTGTAAGGCATGAGTGATCCGGCATCAACGGGATCGTAGAGTTGGCCCAAGCAGGAATAAATGCCATACTTTCTAAACATACCCTCCATACCAAACGTGCGTGCTTCATCGGGAATAATCGGCACGATAAATTTGCCGATTTCTGGATGATTCATGAGTTTGGCTAAAATATCGCGAAATGATCGTGTGGTTGAGCTGGCTTTGTCTTTAGGAGTTCCTTCGAAAAATTCTTTAAATTCAGAAAGTTTTGGTGCGCTAAATTTAGGTGTTTTAGTATTGCGATGAGGCAAGTAACCCCCCAAAGCTTCGCGCTGTTGACGTAAATATTTAAGTTCGGGGCTATCATCAGAAGGTTTATAAAATTTGGCTTGTAGCGCTTCTTCATCATTAAGTGAGATGCCAAAACGCGTTCGGAAATGAAGCAAGGCAGGCTCTTGCAGTTTTTTCTGTTGATGCGCAACATTAACACCTTCGCCATATTCGCCGAGGCCGTAGCCTTTGATTGTTTTCACTAGAATGACAGTGGGTTGACCTTTATGATGAATAGCAGCGTGATAAGCGGCATACATTTTAATGGGATCATGTCCACCGCGACGAATGCGTTGCACTTGTTCATCAGATAGACGCTCGGCGATTTCCAATGTTTCCGGATAAGCGCCAAAAAAATGTTTGCGAACATATTCGCCAGAGCTCACAGAATATTTTTGGTATTGGCCATCGACGACTTCCATCATGCGTTTAAGCAACAATCCTTTGGTGTCAGCTGCTAAAAGCGCATCCCATTCTGAGCCCCAAATGACTTTGATGACATTCCAACCCGCACCTCGAAAAGCGGCTTCTAATTCTTGAATAATTTTCCCGTTGCCGCGCACGGGGCCATCGAGCCGTTGCAAATTGCAGTTCACAACCCAAGTAAGGTTATCGAGATTTTCTCTAGCAGCTAGAGTGATTGAGCCCAAGGATTCTGGTTCATCACATTCGCCATCGCCTAAAAAGGCCCAAATGCGATTGTTCGAAGTGTCTTTGATACCGCGATGATGCAAGTAGCGATTAAAACGGGCATGATAAATGGACATGATGGGGCCTAACCCCATTGAAACTGTGGGAAATTGCCAAAAATCAGGCATTAACCAAGGGTGGGGATAAGAAGATAAGCCGCCACCTTTACCCATTTCACGACGAAAGTTTTCAAGTTGTTGTTCTGTAATGCGGCCTTCCAAAAAAGCGCGCGCATAGATGCCAGGCGAAGCATGGCCTTGAAAATAAACGTGATCACCGCCACCTTCTGCTCGCGGTCCTTTGAAAAAATGATTGAACCCGACCTCCAATATAGTGGCTGAAGAGGCGTAAGTTGAAATATGGCCGCCAATGCCGTCCTCTTCTTTATTGGCACGAACGACCATTGCCATGGCGTTCCAGCGCACCAAACTTTTGATGCGACGCTCCATTTCCCAGTCACCCGGTTTGGCGGGTTCTTTTTCGGGCGGAATAGTGTTGCAATAAGGCGTGGTTTGTTGAGATGGCATTTCTACGCCAGTGCGACGAGCTTTGGCTTCCAATTGATCCAATAGCCAAAGCGCGCGTTCTGGCCCTTTTTCGTGTAACACATAATCTAGTGAATCGATCCATTCCTGTGTTTCCTGGGGATCGTAATCGTGTGTTCCGTTTTTATTTTTTTGTGCCATGGCTGTATCCTATTTTTGGGGCGTTTTATTAATACAAGAAAAATAAAATTCTGCTAGTGCCTTTTCAGAAAAAAATAAGCCATTTAATTTATGCGTTTTACATTGACTTGAACCGTCAGGTTCAAGGATTGAGAGCCTTGATAAGTGCCGCGGAAAGGGGGCACATCGGAATAATCGCGGCCTATTGCTAGCACGATATGTCGATTTTCGGTAAAAATCCCATTGGTAGGATCATAGCCTCTCCAGGTTTGGTCAGGCATGAGAACTTCCACCCAGGCGTGACTGGCTTCCGCGCCTACGAGTTCAGGTTGGTTCGCGGAGCTGCTACTTTCAATATAGCCACTGACATAGCGAGTGGGAATTTGTGCTGTTCTCAAAACAGCGAGCATAAAATGGGCAAAGTCTTGGCAGACTCCTTGTTTCGTTTTTGCGATTTGAATAGCAGGTGTTTCAACGGTTGTTGTGCCAGATTCATAGTGAAAATGCTCGTTAATAAAGCGAGTGAAATCGAAGAGAGCTTCGCCTAAGGGTTTGGGGGCAGGAAACCATTTTGAAATAAATCGTTCAAAGGGTTTTCCCAATGGAACTAAAAGAGTGGAAGCCAAAAAATCAAAGTAATCGGGCGTGAGGCTTTGATAAAGTTGTTGAGCGGATTGGATAGAAAGGGGCTCTGAGTGATAAGGTTGGGCTGCAATTTCTACTTCGCATTGGGAAAGAATTTTCATTTCTTCATGGCGTGATGCTAAAGAAAAAAACTCAACCTGATTACCGTAGTGGTCGAGATAAGAATTGACTTGGGTTTCAGGATAGATGGTTAGGATGCGTTGTTTTAATTTTTGATGAGGCGTTGCTAGAGGAGCGAGGCGAAGCTCGGCAAAAGATTCCATCACGGGACCGGAATAATGGTAGTGAGTCAAGTGTTCGATGCGAAACTGGTTCATGAAGTGAAAGAAGCGTTAAAAGTGTGAGTTTCGCCAAAAGGTTGATGTTGAAAAAAGGTGTCAGAAATTAAATTATGTAATTCACTGGCTCGATGGAAAATGTTTTCCAATAAGGAATTTAATGTTTCCAACTGAATTAATTCGGTCAGTTGATTGGAGAGTTGAGTTACGATTTGTTCGCCAGGTTCGAAATTTTGAATTTGTCGCGTGAAAAAGTCGGTGAGTCGACGCAAGCAAAAATTTAAAGAGGCGGGCGATTTTTTTTCTGTTAGAAGCATTTCTGCAACATAAAGGGGATGAGCGCGTTGTTGATATTTACGATGGTAAGCATCTTGTGTGCCCATCATGCGCAAGAATGCGTTGAGAAGGGGATTTTCAATGTCTTGATCTTCGTCCCAAGTTAAAGAGAGTTTGGCTTGGGATGCGTAAGTGGCTTGCAGACTCACTGTGGTCATGAGAATGCGTTCCAGATATAAGCCGGTATAGAAAAAACCGTTTCCTGTGTCTTGTAACATGGTGCGCATGACCATACCCCGGAATGAAGCCAGTTGATTTAAAGATGTTTCCAATCCGCGCCGAATTGCGATCATGGCAGAGGCGCCTAGGGTTATGCTTTGTTCCGCGTAGGAAGTGAGCGTTTGCTCTAATCGGTTGATGACAGACCATGCTTCGGGCGGGACGTAGTCTTGGAGTGCGTTAGCATTTTGTCTAGCTTGTCGCACGGAATTGAGTAAAGACGCGGCATTTTCTGAATCAAAAGTGATATGGAACGCTGTTTTGATATGATTTTCCTTAGAGAATTGTGGTAGGAAGGAATTATTGTAACCACTAGCGCGGCTTAATGCTTCCCAGAGCGGTTGCCAGAGAGGATTGTCGCCTAACGTTGATTCGAGTCGAACTTCATCTAAAATTGAAAACATGCGCGCGATGCATTCAGCGCGTTCTGTATAGCGACCTAACCAATAAAGTGATTCAGCTGGGCGACTGCCTAAATGATCTGTGATTGGGGCAAATGATCTGGATTGAACAGTGGCATGCGGAGTGGAATGAGGATTGGCGTCAACGATCCAGGTATCTTTAGCGACGTAAGGTGATTTTAAAAAGAGATGATCGTCTTTAACAAGTTTTGTTAGTCCGCCAGGTATGACTTCAATCCCGTTGCGATCGATTAAAATAAAACATCGCAAAATGAAGGGTTTGGCGTGGAGTGCGCCATATTTTGTCAAACAAGAAAGTGTTTCGTAGTTGAGTTTGGGGTGAGCTAAGAGGGAAGGGGAATTCTGTTTCAGTGCTTTATTAGGATTTTTAATTGCGCGCAGTGTCAGGCCATTTTGAAAGAAATCAAAATTCTCTGGATTTTCTTGGATCTTCTTTTTTTGATTAGGATCAGCAAGAAGGAAAGTAGGAAGCGTGTTTAAAATAGGGGTTTCTTGCAAATAAAAATGAGTCATTTCTGAAAACCAAGGGAATAAGGCTCGATTTTCCGCCACGCGATTGCCCAGAGGATTTACCAATTGTGTCATACCGCTTCGCCAGCTTTGAAAAAGACCAGGAATGCCATCCGGTTTGCCGCTTGTCACGGGATCTAAATGGGAATGGGCACTGAATTGAAGTAAGGTGTGAATGGGTTGCAGACCTGCAATGGTTTTATAATGGAGCACATTATCGCGCACGATTAGATCTTGGCACTTCGCAAGAATAATTCCCATTTTGCGAGCCAGAAAACCGTGTTCAAACTCATCGTGACGGGTAGCGGCTTCGCTTAATAAGGCAATTCGCTTCGTAGAAGTTGAAGCAGGCGATGTGCTTTGCAAATTTTCTAAAAGTTGTGCGGGAAATTGAGAAATGGAAAAAACGTGCACTTTTTCTCGCAATTCAGGAAAGATCTGGCTTTGAATGCGTCGATTTTGCAAGGCATAAGCGATTCCAGAAGGTGCGTCCAACTGAAGATTGGCAATATGCCAAGTGTGATTGTTTTCTTTTACTAAATCTACAACAATAAAACGCAGGCGGAGTTGGTCGGGCAGATTGAGAATGCGATAATCTCGTTGATAATCTGGATGGTTCAAAACGAGTTCGAAAGGGAAATTGGGTTGTTTCAGAATTTTTCCTTCTGAATAAATATCTTGTAAGAAACTTTGAAAAGTCTGAGCCACTTGAGTTAAACCCTTTTCCAAATGTCGCCATTCTTTTTCTTCTATTTGATGAGGCAAAAGGTCTAAGGATAATTGCGCTTCCTGATTTTTCGGATAAGCCAACGTGGGCGACACTAACATGCCTAAGGCTCGAGCCACATTTTGAGCATTTTCTTGGCGAGCAACCAGATGAGGAGCGGCGAATCGTTTGACGATGGTTTGATTGGATAAAAGAGCGGTCATTGTTCAAGTTGCGGAATGGCCTGGTTTAGATGATAGCAAAGGTAAGTTTTGAATATGGCTTCATCCAAAGTATTTAAATTGAGTTGAATGCGGTCGACGATTTGGTGTAAGACATTGGCTTTAGAAAAGTTTTTGGGTGTTTTGGCGAGAGTATTCCACAATATTTTCCAAGCTTTATAAGGAGGTAAAAGGTGGTATAAAGTTTGATGAGATTGCGCAATTTGATTTAAGAAGAATTCAATTTGTTTTGCGCAATAGGTTATGGAGCGTGGAAAAAAGGGATCGTGAAAAAGAAATTCAATGACTTTTTCGGGTTGGGGCGTAACTCGGTAGCGTTTTTGATAAGCTTGTTTTGCACTGCAACTCTGTAAGATAGCAACCCAAGAAAATAGGGGGTCTAAGGATTGCAGCAAAGGATTGTCTAAAAAACGGGAAGTTTTTTCGGCACGCTCTAAATATTTGCCAATTTGTATGAAATGCCAACCTTCGTGATGCGCCATAGTGGCGTCTGTGATACCTTGAAAAAGATGGGAGTCTTGTTTGATACGATTAAAAAATTCGTAGGGATTTTTTGAAAGAAGTTGATGAGCTTGACGGCTGATGCTCCAAAGAAAAGTTCGATTAATTTGCTCCCACATTTCATTTGAGATTTCTTCACGAATGGCTCGAGCATTTTCTCGGGCAGATTTCAGTTGATTAAAAAGTGAATAAGGATTGGTTGCTTCTGTGACTAAAAATTCAGTTACTGTTCTAGAATCGTAAGCACGGTGATGTTTGCAAAATTCATTTTTTAAATCCAAACAAACCAAAAGTGGCTGCCAATTTTTTCGAAGTTGTTGAGCTTCACGTTGCGGTAAATCTAATAGGATTTGAAGGCTGACATCAATGAGACGTGCCACATTCTCTGCGCGCTCTATATAACGCGCCATCCAGTAAAGATTGTCTGCGACACGGCTTAGCATATTATCTTTCTTTTTTTTCTGATTTTAAAACCCACGTGTCTTTACTGCCACCGCCTTGGGAGGAATTAACCACAAGCGATCCTTTTTTTAATGCTACTCGTGTGAGTCCACCTGGGATGATGCTAATTTTTTCTCCATTTAAAACGTAGGGGCGAAGATCGATGTGGCGGCCCTCCCATTTGCTATTGCAATAACAAGGGTGTCGCGAAAGGGCAATGGTCGGTTGGGCAATATAATTGCGAGGATTGGCTTGAATAAGTTCGCGAAATTTTTGGATTTCACGTCGGCTGGCGTGAGGGCCAATTAACATGCCATAACCACCCGATTCATTAGCGGCTTTCACCACGAGAGAGGGTAAATTTTCGAGAATAAATTTTTTATCTTCCGGTCGATAGGCTAAATAGGTTGGAACATTGGGTAAAATAGGCTCTTCTTTTAAATAGTAACGAATCATGTCCGGTACAAAAGCGTAAATCATTTTATCATCAACTACACCCGTGCCAATGGCGTTAATTAAATTAACATTACCGCGGCGATAAGCTTCAAATAGTCCAGGTACACCGAGCGCAGAGTCTTTACGAAAAACAAGCGGATCTAAGAAATCATCATCTACGCGACGATAGATAACATGAACAGGTTGCAAACCTTGCGTGGTGCGCGCATAAACTTTATTCCGAATCACGTCTAGATCGCGTCCTTCGACAATGGGAATGCCCATTTGTCGGGCAAGAAAAGAGTGTTCAAAATAAGCGCTGTTATAGATGCCTGGCGTTAATAGCACGATGGTGGGATCAGTGCAGGGAGCGACATAATGCAGTAAACGTAAAAGTTCTTGTGGATAATGCTCCACCGGTCGCACTTGATGTGTTTCAAAAAGTGTGGGGAAAATGCGTTTTAATGTCTGCCTATTTTCTAGTAGGTAAGAAACTCCGCTTGGTGTGCGAGCATTATCTTCCAAGACTAGATAATTGCCTTGCGCATCGCGAATGAGGTCGGTGCCACAGATATGAAGATAAATATTCTTAGGCACGCGAAAACCGATGAGGGCTTTTCGAAAATGGGCGGCGCTTTCGACATAAGTTCTTGGAATGATGTTATCTTTAAGAATGGTTTGTTTATGATAAATATCGTTTAGAAAAAGATTCAGCGCGGTGACACGCTGCATTAATCCTTTTTCAATATGAGTCCATTCTTTAGCGGGAATCATCCGGGGAAATAAATCAAAAGGCATGATCCGTTCCGTGCCTTGATTATCGTGGTAAACGGTGAAAGTAATGCCTTGATTCAGGAAGGCCAGATCAGCATTTTGTCGAAGCTCTTGAAAAGTAGTTGGAGTCAATTTTTCGAGGTGACGACATAGCTTGCGGTAATGACCTCGAAACTGGTTAGGTTTTTCCATGACTTCATCGAAAAAACCTTCCAAAGTATAACGATCAAAAGATAGCGGACGTGGTTCGCGCCAACGGGTTAAAGGTTTTAATTTTTTTTTAACAAATGCTTTCGCGGCTTTCATTGCCCAATCATTTCCGGTAAGACATCTTCATCACCAAAGGAAATTCCCATGAGCTTAGCGCCTTGCACGACTTGACCATCCGGTGGCACGAGTTTGGGTTGGTTAATGGCTTCTGCGATGCTCACACTTCCAATTTGATAGCCTTGATAGCTTACCATATGGCCATATTTTTCTTGATAAATGAGTTCAACAGCAGCCACTCCAAAACGGGTGCCTAAAATACGATCTAAAGCAGTTGGATTTCCTCCACGCTGAAGGTGAGCGAGCACGACAGCACGCGTTTCCCAATGCACTCGTTTTGAGATTTCCTCGGCGACGAGCAGTGAAATGCCGCCCAAACGTTTTTCACCTGCCTGCGGCAAATCTTTTAATGTAACATAGCTTTGTCCCTCAGGTGTCGCGCCTTCTGCGACGACAATCATCGTTGAACGATAGCCTGCGCTCATGCGTCGTTGCACGGCACGAGCCACATAGTCGTAATGAAAAGGAATCTCAGGAATTAAAATGATGTCGGCTCCTCCCGCCAATCCCCCATGCAACGCGATCCAACCAGCATAGCGTCCCATCGTTTCTACTACCATCACACGACGATGACTTCGAGCGGTGGTGTGCAAGCGATCCAACGAATCGGCGACGCATGCACAGGCGGAATCAAAACCAAACGAAGTCGCTGTGGCGGAAATATCGTTATCAATTGTTTTGGGCACACCTACTACGGGTATGCCGGCTTCAAAAAGTTGTTGCGCTGTAGCAAGTGAGCCATCGCCGCCGATACAAATCAAAGCATCGATTTGAAGTTGATGCAGGTTGCGTTTGGCTGTGGCAAGAATTTCATCGGGAATTTTTGCTTTTTCACCGTGGCCAACTTTAGAAGCAAATCGACCGCGATTGGTTGTGCCAAGAATCGTGCCACCCAGCTGCATGATTCCAGAAGTTTTGCGACGATCTAAGATAGTGTAGCCATCCGGTTCAAGCAAACCTTCGTAGCCGTCATGAAAACCATAAATTTCCCAACCTAATTCTGTGCTAACTCTAACTGCGGCGCGAATCACCGCATTGAGACCTGGGCAATCTCCGCCACCTGTTAAAATTCCGATTCTTTTTGGAGCAGTCATAAAACAACAGGCAATATCGCGTTCTGAATGGGAGTTGCAACAACTTTTTCAGTTTTTCAATTTTTTAATAATGGTTTCGCTACAACTTCCAGTTTATGAGCAAGTTGAAAATCCAATACAGTCACACCCTTGGCGCTATGCGTCCTGAGAAAAAGAGTGACTTGGTTGTAAACGTTCTTCCATTCTGCATGGTGATTCATTTGTTCCATGATCAAAGCGGCTTGTGACATAAAACCCCATGCGACATTAAAATTTTTGAAACGCAATTCGCGGTATAACTTTCCTTGTTTTAATTTCCAATTCGGAAGCTTGTGCAGTTCCGCGCGAATCTTTTGGGTAGAAAGTTTTACTGCAACCATCTTAAGCTTGTGTCGTGATGGTTTCCCAATTTAATCCGCGCGAGTTGGCATAATGTTGAAAATCTGGACTGTATTGGGTAAGTACGTAACGCACAACAGCCGAATCATCTAGGTGTCCAAATTTTTCTAAACTATCGGGAATAATATCCACAGCTTGATGCGCATAAGTTAAAGCAAACGCGGCGGCTGCCATCGCGTAATAAGGTAAATGAGGGTAAGAATTATCCGAAGCATCTTCTACGGCATCTGCCAAAAACTCTAATTGATCCACCAGATGAGGAAAAGAAGGTTCGTCGATTTGGGTAAACTCGGCTTTCAACAGGCCAATCTGTTGCAATAAATTTTTCATTCTTTGGGGTGTGATGTGCCGACTTCCATTTTCCACAAATTCTGCGATTTCTGATTTCATAGGGTTAGTTTATACAGGCTGTTAAGTAAATAGCAAGAGAGGGAGAAAAAGTTAGTTCCCGAAATGAAATTAATGTTTCAGTGCAAAAAATAGGCGGTAAGCAAGTGCTGCAACGAAAGCGCCTGCTATGGGTCCTACCCAATAAACCCAATGGTTTGTCCAAAAATGAGCTGCAACAGCTGGAGCGAAAACGCGAGCGGGATTCATTGCGGCGCCTGTTAAAGGGCCTCCAAAAAGAATATCGACGCTGACGGTTAGACCAATCATTAAACCCCCTAGTTTAGGGGCGCGCTCATCCAAACCAGTTCCAAAAATTACTAGCATCAAAAAGAAAGTTAATACCCCTTCAATCAAGACAGCTTGAGAAAGGGTTAATCCCTCAACAACTTGGGGTGTGGTATCAATAATTCCCTGGCTTTCAAAAATGGGTAGACAAAGATAAGTAGCCGCCAAAGCGCCTGCAAGTTGAGCTATAATGTAAAGTAAAGTAGTGAGAGGTGGTAATTTTCCTCCCAAACAACTTCCTAAAGTCACTGCAGGATTAAAATAGCCTCCGGAAATATAGCCAAACGACGAAGCCATCACCGCAATAATCAAACCATGAGCAAGAGCTACTGTTAAAATTTCTTCTCCGGTTGAATAAGTTGCTCCAATCCCAATAAAAAGAAGCGCAAAGGTTCCAATAAATTCAGCCAAACTATTTTGCAATGTTTTCATGAAGTCATGACAGTGACGCGCTAATTTTTAGTGTCAAGCTCTTGCTTGTGAGTTTATGTATCGTGAAATCGTTAAGGTTTTTCCTTTCGAAATAAGTTAAAAAAACAAGAAGTGATCTTGTTAAGCCTCAAAGCTTAGGTAAAATAAATAGACAGTGTTAGAAATTAAGTTACAAAAATTGGATGAGATTTTGCGCGATTGCGAGCGTTTGATCGTGGCCTATTCCGGTGGGGTGGATAGCGCATTTTTGTTTTATCGGGCATATCAAGTGCTTGGGAAAAATTGTTTGGGCGTGATTGCGGACTCGCCAAGTTTGCCGCGTCATGAATTGGAGCAAGCGCTGGCTTTTGCAAAAAAAAATCAACTCCCGGTTGAAGTGGTTGCTACGGATGAATTTCAAAATCCGAATTATTTAGCGAATCCGATTAATCGTTGTTATTTTTGTAAATCGGCGCTTTTTGAGAAATTGACGCAATGGGTTAAAGAAAAAAAAGAAAAAAAGTTCAACGCGATTGCTTATGGGGAAAATGTTGATGATCTTTCCGATTTTCGACCCGGTCGCCAAGCGGCTGAGGAATTTTCTGTGTTAGCGCCTTTGTGTGAAGCAGGCTTAACCAAACAGGAAATTCGTTTAGCTGCGCAACAAGCAGGTCTTCATGTTTTTGATAAACCGGCTTCGCCTTGTCTTTCTTCTCGCATTCCGCATGGAACGCCTGTGACCGTGGAAACTTTAGCGAAAGTCGAGGCGGGTGAAAAAATTTTGCGCGAATTAGGTTTTCATATTTTTCGTCTGCGGCATTATGGTGAAGAAGCAAAAATTGAGTTGGATGAAAAAGAATTTATTTATTTTGATGCGCCTGGCATGAAAGAAAAAATTGAAAAAGGTCTCCAGCAAGTCGGCTACAAAAAAGTGAGTCGAGTTGAAACGCCGTATGGCTTCGCTAAGAAAGCAAATGTTTCATGAGTCAATCTTTAGTCATCGCAGGAAAACGGTTTGATTCTCGTTTGCTAGTCGGCACGGGAAAATTTGGATCATTGCCTTTGATGAAAGAAACGTTAGAAGCCAGTGGCACACAGTTGGTGACTGTCGCCTTGCGTCGCGCCGATTTGAATGGCAAGAAAGAGACAAACATTTTGGATTATCTCGATGCATCGCGTTATTTAATCATGCCAAACACGAGTGGCGCTCGAACGGCGGAAGAAGCCGTGCGTTTGGCGCGTTTGGCAGCAACGATGGGGCTGGAAAAATGGGTGAAACTCGAAATTCATCCTGATCCGCGCTATTTATTGCCTGATCCCGTGGAAACGTTAAAGGCAGCAGAAATATTGGTTAAAGAAAACTTTACTGTGCTCCCTTATATTAATGCTGATCCAGTTTTGGCGAAACGTTTGCAGGATGTGGGATGTGCGACGGTTATGCCTTTGGGATCGCCGATTGGTTCGAATCGTGGTTTGGAAACGCGTGCGCAACTTGCGATCATTATTGAGCAGGCTACGGTGCCAGTAGTCATTGATGCAGGGTTGGGCGTTCCTTCGCATGCTGCAGAAGCGATGGAAATGGGAGCGGATGCCGTTTTAATTAATACTGCTTTGGCTGTGGCTTCTGATCCAGTGCGGATGTCTCATGCTTTTCGCAAGGCTGTCGAAGCAGGTCGTGAAGCCTATGAAATGGGTTTGCCTTCACAGCACACGCGAGCCATTGCTACGAGTCCTTTAACTGGTTTTTTGGAGTAAAAGAGCATGAGCTTCTCGGATTATTTTTGTTCAGAAACATGGCGCGAAAGCGAAATGCATCGGCGTTTTAAAGACCTTCTTTTGCCTAAAACTCCTCAAGAATTAGAAAATTTAGCGCAACAAGCGCGACAGTTAACCTGGCAGAATTTTGGTAAAACGATGCGCTTATTTGCGCCGCTTTATTTATCCAATGAATGTGTCAATGCTTGCGAGTATTGCGGATTTTCTCGCGATAACGAATCAATCGTGCGCGTGACCCTATCTCCTGAACAGGTTGAAACCGAAGCGCGCTACTTGGTCAATGAAGGTTTTCGCTCGCTATTACTCGTGGCAGGGGAGCATCCGAAATTTGTTTCGCAAAGTTATCTCCGAGAATGTTTGGATCGGCTTCATACTTTTGTGCCTTCCTTATCTTTAGAGATTGGTCCGATGGAAACCGCGGATTATTTACCTTTAGTCAAAGCGGGTGCAGAAGGACTAGTGGTTTATCAGGAGACTTACGATCGTGAAATTTATGCGGAGCTGCACACGGCAGGACCGAAGAAAGATTTTGATTGGCGATTGAATTGTGCGGAGCGGGCTTACGAAGCGGGCTTTAAACGGCTCGGAATTGGTGCGCTTTTTGGCTTGGCCGATTGGCGTGTTGAAGCTCTGGCTTTGGCCGCGCATGTAGATTATTTGTTGAAACATTGTTGGAAATCGTTTTTAACCGTTTCTTTGCCACGACTTCGACCTGCAGCAGGCGAGTTTGCGCCTTTAACGCGATTGGACGATCGCGATTTAACCCAACTCATTTGCGCGTTGCGTTTAGCTTTTCCGCAAGTTGGATTGGTGCTTTCCACACGTGAACCACAGCGGTTGCGTGATGGGTTGATTCCCCTAGGCATCACCCATATGAGTGCGGGATCCCATACCGAACCGGGTGGCTACACCGGCGCTGGAAAAGAAAAAGTGCATCATACCGTTCGAGGAAAAGCGATGCCTGTGATCGCATCCGAAGGAGAACACAAACCTGCTACAGAACAATTTGCCATTGCGGATGCGCGCAGCCCTAAAGAAGTCGCGCAACGCTTGCAAGAAATGGGTTATGATCCGGTATGGAAAGATTGGGATCAGAGATTGAACTAATAAATTAATCATTAGTGTAAAATGTTTCTTGTCTTTTTATTAAAAAGAGCAAAAATGGGATATTAAGCTAAAAAAGGATTAAAATTATGGGAAAAATTCAAAAAATAGAAATAGATGTTAATGTTGGTTTTGATTCTAGTGTCCAAGCAAATAAGTCAACTATAGATAAGGTGTGGCAACAGATTGATACTTTTAAAGATGACATAGAGTATTGTTGTAATACTTATTCGATGGCTTGTGATACAGAAGTAAAAACTCATTTTGATTGGGACAATAACAATAAACCAGCCCCTGCGAGTAGTGGGGTTTATCATCCTTCAGATCAAAATGGAATTAATGGCGATCCTCAGCTTTCTCAGAACATAAAAAATATTTCTGGCGATCCAGTAGGCATTAATCTTTTAGTAACAAATGCCCTAGTCCCTAATCTTCGCGGTTATGATATTGATCCTGACGGTCTTAATGGACCTGTTCCACCAGATGGTGTAGTAATTAATGTGGGCCAAGTGGCGCCAGATACTACCTCGCATGAAATTGGGCATTATGTAGGAATGCCTCATGAGCCAAGCGATGATCCTAATAACAGAATGACTAGAGGTGCGAAGCGAGATATATTTTCTTCTTCTACTTTACCTGATCAAACAACATGTCAGGCATATCAAAGTTTAGCACATTGATATGGAATGTAAGTATTTTGGTTAGTATTGTTTGAGAAAAGCCGAAAGAATCGGAGTCGGATTTTTGGAGCCATGGTTAAAGTCAGGCGTCGCTATTTTATTTGCAATAATGAATACATTAACTGGAATTTGTAATCGAGTAAGTCTTAGTGGGTTATTTCGTGATAAAATTTTTAGGTGTATGCGTTAAGTTTTGATTTTAAATTGCTTGAGAGTGCAAAGTTCTATTGTTTATTTAATTTCGGTTTGTTTCTCAGATAGCTTCTGCTACTGCTTTTTGAAGCATGTCTAAAAAGTCCCTGCCGCGCTTGCTAGAAACACATCTGCGTCTTTGGCAAGAAAAGCAAGTTATTGACGAAGCCTTATCCAATCGTCTTCGTGAAGTGAGTGAAGAAGTTATCCAACGAAAACACAGCAACATTGTTTTACGCGCTTTTCTGGTTTTAGGAGGCATGTTGATTCTAGCTGGGCTTTCACTTTTAATTGTGGAGAATTGGGAGGCGATTCCACGGTTGGTTAAGATTGTGCTTTGGCTTTTGATTGAGCTTGGATTTTTTTGGGGTTATTGGCGGCAATCGGGCGCTTCTCAAAATTTTTTGTGGAAAGAGGTTTTTGCTTTATTGAGCACGAGTTGGATCATGGCTGGCATCGCTTTGATGGGGCAAGTTTATCAACTCCATTCCCGTCCTGCTGATGGAGTATGGTTGTGGGTGACACTGATTCTTCCTGCGCTTTGGTTAATGCCAGCACAAATGACGCAATGGGTCTTTACGATTGCGTTAGGAATTGCGCTTTGGACTGAATCTTTTGATTCTCATTCTTGGTTGGGGAGCCATATCGAGAACTTTGTGCTTACGGGGTTTTCGATTCCGATTATTGCTAGCGCCTTAGCTGTTATTTTAGTGGGGAAAGGTTTGAGTAGTTTGAGAGGGCTACTCTCTGTGTGGATTTTAGTGGGTGGTTCCATTTTGTTATTAATTTTAGGTTGTCTTGATCGTCATTTGGATAAGTTTCTTAATTACGATTTTGTTTCATTTGTTTTCGCTTTTTTGGCTGTAGGAGCGCTTTATTGGAAACCACATGATTTAATGTCTCCTTATCTTGGAACGAAATCGATTCGGATAATGGTTGGCTTAATCTGGGGTCTTTTAGTTTTGGGAAGTTGTCTTGATTTGTTGTCCGATTATCAGGTGGTTGTTCCACTCAGTATCATAAGATTTTTGTCATGGGTTGTGCAGTTTGTGATTGCTTTACTACTGGTTCGTGAGGGGAGTTTAAGTTATTCAGTAGGATGGATTAATTTAGGTTATTTAGGAATTTTAGCGGGTATTTTAGTGCGTTATTTTGACTTTTTCTCAGATCTTTTGAGTGGAGGATTCAGTCTTATTCTCACAGGAATTTTAATCCTTTTTCTTATGTATGTGTTAAATCGCGGTCGTCAGCGTGCGCTGAGAAGGATAAAGGAGGCAGCGTGAAAAGGGTTCTCCTTTTGGCTATTATTATTACAACTTTTTTCATAGGTTGGGCGGGTTATCAAGAATGGAGTTGGCATTCTTTGCCCACAGCGCGTCTCGAATTAGATCCAGCTGATCCTTATGACGTGTTGCGAGGCCGCTATTTTATTTTGAATCCAACGGTAGAAAATATTTCAAGAAGCACTAATCAGAACGACAGAGAGATATTAAAAAAATTTTATGCTGAGCGAGGCACGAATTTATTAGAAAAAGTCTATGTCATTTTTGAGCCAGATCGTGAAGGAATTGCTCAACCCATTCGTATTACCTCAAAAACTCCTTCTTTAACTACTAACCAATTTGCCCTGTTATCACGAGATAGATATTATCGGAGACGTTATAGTCATTTAACAGGCGATTATCTCGATTTAAATTTTCAATTAAAACGTTTTTATTTGCCCAGTCGTTTAGAATTGCCAGCACAAGAACGTCAAAAAGGTTGGCAGATCGAAGTTATTTTAAGACCGAACTATACAGCTATTCCTAAAGCGCTTTGGTTTAAAGAACAACTTGTTTATCCTCACTAAACTTTATATTGAAATTATATTAAACATTTTATCAATTAAATCTAAAGTGATTCACTGATGAATAAAATTAAAATTTGGATCAATGGCAACGAGAAATGGGTAACGAATGATTCAGGGATTCGAGAAGCAGTTGAGGCATTAGGTTTTCAGCCAACGACCGTTTTGGTTGAATACAATGGTAAAGCGCTTTGGCCTCAAGAATGGGAAAGTGAAACCTTAAAAGAAAATGATCGATTAGAAATTTTTCGTGTCTCTGCAGGAGGTTAAGTTATGTCGCAAACAGCATTGTTAAAAGAAGAAAAGATTGAAAAAATACCATTGCGCAATGAAGTGTTAAAGAGTGATCAATGGGATTTGAGTTTTTTATATCCTGATGAAGCTGCGTGGGAAAAGGAATTAAAACGTTACGAAATGCTTTATCCGAAATTATCAGAATTTAATGGTAAACTTTCTCAATCATCACAAGCTTTGTTAGAAGCCTTGGAATTTCAAAAAGAGTTAGAACTATTAGGCGAACGTTTAGGACATTATATTCATCTGCGAGTGACAGAGGATTCTACTAATGATGTTTGCCTTCAAGCTGCGGCGCGCTTGCAAGCTTTGGAGACGCGCGTAGCAGAAGCGAGTTCCTATATCATCCCAGAAATTCAATCGATTTCCGATGAAACTTGGAAGCAGTGGATAAAAGATGAGACTTTAAAGGAATGGTGTGTTGCATTACAAAAAATTCGTCGTTTCAAACCGCATTCTCTCACTTCTCAGGAGGAACGATTGCTGGCCCTTGCTGGTGAGCCATTGGGAGGTCACTCTGAAGCATTTTCACAATTAACTAATGTCGACATGCGTTTTGGTATTGTGGAAGATGAACAGAAAAGAAAACGAGAATTATCGCAAAGTTCTTTCTCCTCATTTTTAGTAAGTCGAGATCGTGATGTTCGCAAGCAAGCATTTCATCAATTTTATCAGGAATTTTCCGAACATCAGTTCGCGTTGGCTTCGTTGCTAGCGAGTTCTGTCAAAACCGATGTGTTTTATGCTCGGTCGAGAAATTATCCTTCAGCGCGGGAAGCTGCTTTATTTCAAGATGATATTCCCCTTGCAGTTTACGATAATTTAATCGCTACCGTTCGAGCCAATTTGAAGCCATTGCATGATTATTATGAGTTGCGGCGTAAGCATTTGAGATTGGATGAGATTCATCATTACGACACTTACGTGCCTTTGGTAGAGGGAATTAAAACCGATTATTCTTTTGATGAAGCAGCAGCAATGGTGTTGGAAGCGTTAAAACCTTTGGGTGAAGAATATACTTTGACATTGGAGCAGGGTTTGCGATCGGGCTGGTGCGATCGTTACGAAAATAAAAATAAACAAAGCGGCGCTTTTTCCTCCAGTTCTTATCGAAATCCGCCTTATATGCTTATGAATTATAAGCGCGATGTATTTTCAGAAATCTATACGTTAGCCCATGAAGCCGGTCATTCCATGCACACTTGGTTTAGTCAAAAACATCAACAGTTTCAGGATTATCATTACACCATTTTTGTGGCGGAAGTGGCCTCGACATTTAACGAAGAACTTTTAACGCACTCTTTGTTAAATCAAACGCAAGATCCCAAAATGCGAGCTTATTTGATCAATCGACAAATTGATGACATTCGCAGCACGCTTTATCGCCAAACGATGTTTGCGGAATTTGAAAAACTCATTCACGAAAAACAGGAAGCAGGCGAAGCGTTGACTTTGCAAACGTTCCAAAAAATTTATCGTGAGTTGTTGGAGATTTATTTTGGAGAGAAGTTTGCTCTGGATAAAGAATTGGAACTGGAATGTTTGCGCATTCCCCATTTTTATTCCGCTTTTTATGTTTACAAATATGCCACGGGTCTTTCTGCGGCCTTAGCTTTAGCGCATCAAGTTTTGAACGAAGGCGAAGTGGCGCAACAAAAGTATTTGAACTTTCTTTGCACCGGAGGTGCTTTAATGCCATTACCAGCATTGAAAGTGGCCGGAGTTGATATGTCACAACCCGAACCGATTGAAAAAGCGTTAAAACTTTTCTCCGATCGTGTGAAGGAATTAGAGAAGTTATTGTAGGGTAGGCGCTCCGCCTGCCAAATTCCAAAAGCAGCAAGCGTTGCGCTTGCCCTACAATTTATTTAGTTAATTTTAAATAATGACGCTTGCCGTATTTGATGACACCCGGTTGAGTAAGCACTGTTTTTTCGTCAGAAATTTTTTCCCCTTCAAAACTCACTGCGCCTTGTTGAATCATACGGCGCGCTTCGCTGCTGCTGGGCGCTAATTTTGCATTTTTCAATAATTGCCACAAAGGTTCATTCGCGACGAGATGATAAGTGGGAATATTTTCTGGCACCTGTTTTTCAGAAAATTGTTTTTCCCAATTTTGGCGCGCTTGGGTGGCTGCATCGGCAGAATGAAAGCGAGTGACAATTTTTTCGCCAAGCTGTTTTTTGGCTTCCATGGGATGGTCTGAAAAATCATCTCCAATAAAAAGAATTTTTTGCCATTTTTGCATGAGTTCATCGCTAATGCTCATGGTTTTCCCGAACATTTCTTCAGGTGACTCCGTCACGCCAATGTAGTTATTGAGTGATTTGCTCATTTTTTCGTGGCCATCGGTGCCTTCTAAAATAGGTAAGGTCATTACAACTTGAGGACATTGTTTCTCTTGTTCCTGAAGATCGCGACCCATTAAAAAATTAAACAGTTGATCGCTGCCTCCGATTTCCACATCCGATTTTACTTCAACGGAATCCCAGCCTTGTAATAAAGGGTAAGTTAATTCATGAAGTTGAATATTATGACCTTCTTCCATGCGCTGTTTGAAATCACGCCGTTGTAAAAGTTGTGCTACGGGTTTGCGAGCTAGTAAATGTATAATTTGAGATGAATTCATCGTGTCAAACCATTGGCTGTTATAAACAATTTCGGTTTTGGAGTGATCTAATATTTTAAACGCTTGTTGTTCATAAGTTTTAGCGTTTTGCGTGATAATTTCTTGAGACAATTCGGGCCGCGTCGTATTTCTGCCAGTTGGATCGCCAATGCGCGCGGTAAAATCACCAATGATTAAAACGGCATGATGACCCAAATCTTGAAATTGGCGGAGTTTTAATAAGGGAACGGTGTGACCCAAATGGATGTCTGGCGACGTGGGATCAACGCCAAATTTAATTCGCAGAGGACGTTTTTCTTGAAGTTTTTTTTTCAATTCATCCTCCGAATGAATTTCTTCAATGCCGCAAAGGAGACTGTCTAACTGTTCGTCGATGCTCATAAAAATTAAGGCGGATGTTAACCATCCGCCTTGCTAAAACAATGTTAGAATTTAGTGAGCGACTTTAGCCTTGGCCAGGGCGATATTCTTCGCCCAGTTTGTCAAAGGCGCTGCCCATGGTGACGAGGTCTTCGCCGGGTTTGATGCTATCAAGCGCCAAGCGTTCGGCTTCGAGTTGTTCCATGGTGTAATTAGCTGCTTTGATGGAGAGGCCAACACGACGTTCGGTGCCATCCACTTTGATGACGCGTGCGGTGACTTCCTGACCAACTTTGAGTGCGTCTTTCACTTTTTCTACGCGCTCTTCAGAAATTTGGGAAATGTGCACCAATCCATCAATTTCATGTTGGAGTTGAATAAAGGCGCCGAAGGAAGTGATTTTGGTAACTTTTCCGGTAACCATGTCGCCAATTTTGAAAAGAGTTTCGATATTTTTCCAAGGATCTTCGCTTAGTTGTTTCAAGCCGAGTGAGATGCGTTGGTTAACTTTATCAATTTCCAAAACTTGGGCTTCGATTTCGTCGCCTTTTTTGAGCAGTTCAGAAGGATGATTGATTTTGCGTGTCCATGACATGTCGGAGACGTGAATCATGCCATCGATGCCATCTTCCAATTCCACGAAAGCGCCGTAGGCGGTGAGGTTACGCACGATTCCTTTAACAGAGCGACCCACAGGGAATTTGAGATGAACTTCATTCCAAGGATTGGGTTCGAGTTGACGAACTCCAAGCGAAATTTTTTGTTCAGCAGGGTTAATGCTGATGACAACTGCTTCCACTTCTTGACCTTGTTTGAGAATATCGGAAGGTCGCGCGATGCGTTTGGTCCAAGATAGTTCGGAAACGTGAATGAGTCCTTCCACGCCGTCTTCCAATTTTACGAATGCGCCATAAGGCAGTAGGTTGGAAACGGTGCCATGAACTTTTGCGCCCACGGTGTAGCGCTCGGCCACTTTTTCCCAAGGGTTCTCGGTTTTTTGTTTGAGGCCGAGGGAGAGACGTTCTTTTTCGTGATCGATATCCAGGACTTTGACTTCAATTTCATCGCCGATTTTGAGCAGTTCGGAAGGATGTTGAATGCGATTCCATGACATATCGGTGATATGAAGTAAGCCATCGACACCATCCAGATCGATAAAAGCGCCAAAGTCGGTAATGTTTTTTACCAAGCCTTTAACTAAGCTACCTTTTTCAATAGTGGAGAAAAGAGCGGCGCGTTTTTTGGATCGTTCTTCTTCGATAATTTCGCGACGAGAAATGATAGCATTTTTGCGATCTTCATTAAGTTTTACGATTTTAACTTGAATCGCGGTGCCCACAATTTGGTTGAGATTTTTAGGTAAAACCACATCGATTTGTGAACCGGGCAAAAAGGCATCGCAACCGATGTTGACCATCAAACCGCCTTTGACGACAGAGCGAACTTTGCCTTCGATAATGCCGGAATCGTTGTAAATTTTTACAATGCGTTCCCAATTTTGGCGCTGATCAGCTTTTTCTTTGGAGAGAACGACCATGCCTTCATCATTTTCAAAGCGTTCAAGTAAGACTTGGATTTCATCGCCGATTTTAATGTTTTCTGGTTCTTCAAATTCGTTTTTGGAAATGGCGCCTTCGCTTTTATAGCCGATATCGACGAGGACTTCGCGATCTCGAATTTGAATAATACGACCTTTAACAATCGAGCCTTCGGTAAAAGAGCGCGAAGTTTTGTTTAAGAGTTCTTGCATGACTGACATAAATAAAAGATGGAAATGTAATTCCAGGTTTGCCGAGGTTTTTTAAAATCCGCTCGGCGCGGGTTTTACTTTCATTGATTCGGTCGGCTTCCTTAGCAGACATCCTCGAATCTTTTTCTTTAAAAACGAGTTTTTTTAAGAGTTGTAATTTACTCGATTTTTGTCAGAAAAACAAATGACCCTGCGGGAAAGAGAATTTTTGTCAAGGTTTAAGGTTTTGGGGTAAAAAGGCTATGGGTTAGCCATCGCTTCACGATACTTCATTAAAGTAGCTCTCATTTCGATGCGGTGAATTGGATTATCTCTTTCATCACGAGGAACTTGAGTTATTCGATCGACTACATTCATGCCTGCTACGACACGACCGAAAACGGTGTATTTCCCGTCTAAAAACGGGGCATCGGCTAAACAAATATAGAATTGAGTGCCATCGGAACGACGTTCGGGATTGACCTTATCCATTTTGCGTCCTGCGCCAACTGCGCCACGCACATGTTTGAGTTTTTTTTCCAAAGGTAGTGTGTAGCCAGGGTAGCCGAATCCGTCGTTGTTACGGTCATCATCTTTACTATTGATATCGCCGCCTTGAATAAGAAAGCCGGGGACGACACGATGAAACGTTGTTTCAGTGTAAAAACCGGTGCGACAATTTTTACGAAAATTTTCGCTGTGGATTGGTGCCATGCGATCGTTGAGTTCGATGATAATTTTTCCAAATTTTGTTTCTAACACGGCTACTTCGGTTTCCGATGCAGGAGGAGGACCGAAAGGTTCCGATGACAGAGTGGCTTCGGTTGGACCTGAAGAAACCGTTGTGTCGGTGGGAGTAGTAGGGGGCACGTAGTCGCCTTCTAAAACTTCGCCAGGTCGCAAGGGGTAGGGAAGATTTTCTAGGCGTAGTACACCTGCACCGGCTTTGGATTGTTTAGCAACTTTTCCGCTGGAAAAAAAATTGGCAATGCAGCCCGATAATACGAGGCTTGCCATGAGAGTTGTGATGAGGAACAGGTTTAAGGAGAAGAAAATATTTTTTTTCATTTTTTATCTAAATAAAAGGCAGATTAACTAAAATAACTTCATGCGTTTCTACTGTGGCTTGGTGACCATGGTGGGCACTCTGCCAATCTACATAACCTAATGCAATGCCTTTTTCTAATCGAGGTGAAGCCATGCTACTGGTTATATGGCCGATCGTTCGTCCGTTTTGTTGAATGGTTTGCTGAGGTGCTAATAATTGGTTGTCCTCACGATAAATTCCCATCAGTTTACGATTGACATGACCCACACTTTTCAATCGAGCGATAACCTCTTGGCCGGTATAACAACCTTTTTGATAGCTGATCCAACGCTCTTCAAAACCGACTTCAGGCGGAAGCGTATTTTCATGCAATTCCGTCCCCCATTTGGGAATACCCGCCTCGATGCGAAATATTTCTGCAGTTTCCTCATGACAAATCGTAGAAGAAGCTAAATCGGGCATGGATTCGTAGTAAAAATCGAAACCATCAAAGCCTAAACGATTATTTTGCGATTGGAAAAAGGGTGAAGACAGTTTTTCCGCTTCCTCGCCCCAGGCGTGAACAAGAAAAAGTTTTTCGCTGACGTTTTCAATAACGGCATCATCTGCGATAAGATATTTTTCAAGTCGCGCTGGCAGACTTTCTTTTAATGCTGATGTGCCATCTAAATAAAAGTCTTTATTATCGAGCGTGGCTAAATAGATATTAGCAACCAATTTTCCTTTGGGTGTAACCATAGCACTATAAAGCGATCGATCAGGCGTTAATTTTTTTAGATCGTTAGTGATTTGGCCGTTGAGATATCGAAATGCATCAGGCCCCGTTACTTTTAAAATGACGTGAGAAGTTAATGGCCAAACGGCGCCATGCTTGAGGCATTGCGAGTAATTTGTTTTATTTTTATTTTGAACATTTCCACTCATGTTAAAACGAAGTAATATAGTTAATATGTTTCAGGAAACCGATAAAGAGATTTATTTCATGCACGAAGCTTTGCGTCAAGCGCGGAAGGCACTCAAACAGGAGGAGGTGCCGGTGGGGGCGGTGATGGTGCATGAGGGAAAGATTATTGCGCGGGCGTATAATCAAGTGGAGTTGTTGCATGATGCCACGGCGCATGCGGAGATGTTGGTGATTACTCAAGCGGAGGAGGCGTTGGGCGATTGGCGCTTGAATGCGTGCACGTTGTATGTCACCAAAGAGCCTTGTCCAATGTGCGCGGGGGCGATTGTGAATAGTCGCGTGGGACGAGTGGTGTTTGGTGCGCGTGATGCGAAGATGGGCGCTGCGGGTAGTTGGTTTAATTTATTGGATGTGCCTTCGTTAAATCATCGCTGTGAAGTGACGCCGGGAATTTGCGAAGCGGAATGTGCGGAATTGTTGACAACATTTTTTCAGAAAAGGCGGCAGGAAAATAATGGAAAATAATTCTCTCGAGGCTGCTATTAAAGAAAAAGCGCGTGCGATGGGATTTGATGCGTGTGGTATTGCTAAAGCCAGCGTTTCTTTTCGAGCGGATTATGTGAAGCAATGGTTGGCAGAGGGAAAAGCGGGGGATATGGCATGGTTGGCGAAAAATCAGGAGAGACGGTTGGATCCGAATCAGGTTTTGCCTGGAGTGAAAAGTGTGGTGGTGGTGGCTTTAAATTATTTTTCGCCTTCGCCTATTTCATTAGCAGGTTGTGGTAAAGTAGCCCGCTATGCGCGCGGCGAGGATTATCATAAAATCATGGAAGTGCGTCTGAAGGAGCTAGCGGGGTTTATTCAATCGCATGCTGGGGGAGAAATGAAATATTATGTCGACACGGGACCGGTTTTGGAGCGTGAAACCGGGATGCGTGCAGGATTGGGATGGCAAGGTAAAAGCACGATGTTGATTTCGAAAGATTTGGGCACTTGGTTTTTTCTTGGGGAAATTTTAACCACGCTGGATCTTCAAGCTGATGTGGGAATGCGCGATCATTGTGGAAATTGTCAGCGTTGCATCAAGGCTTGTCCCACTGCCGCTATTACTGCGCCCTATCAATTGGATGCGCGACGTTGCATTGCTTATTTGACGATTGAAAATCGAGGGCCGATTCCCGAAGAATTTCGTAAGGCGATTGGGGATCGCATTTTTGGATGTGATGATTGTTTGGAAGTGTGTCCGTGGAACCGTTTTGCAAAAAATACTCGGGAAGAAAAATTGAAACCGTTGCTTTCCTTTTCGTTACAAGAGCTGTTGGAGTTTGATGAAGAGCGGTTTCATTATCATTTTCAGCGATCGCCCATTAAAAGAATTAAACTGCGCGGCTTGCAAAGAAATGTGTGTGTGGCTTTGGGAAATGTCGGCAACAAGTCGGATATTGCGTTATTAGAAAAAAAAGTTTTAGAAAAAGACGAGTTGGTTGCTGAACATGCCAAATGGGCAATTCAGGAAATTCAGAGGCGTTTACTAATTTAATAAAATGGTCAAACCTTTTTTCAAAAAAAATTTTTCAAAAAAGTAAAAAACCGCTTGTCACTTTGATGGAAAAAAATAATGTGGCAGCTTCTCATCTTTCACAAGATGAGAAGAAAAAGTAGTTGTGAATAAGTTGTGAAAAAGTTTGTTAATAAAAATGTAAGTATTTGTTAGTTAAGTAATTATAAATTTAAGTAAACGTTAATAAATCATGGGAGCGAGCAAGGTAGAAGTCGAGGTTTCTTGGAAGGAGATTTGTCTCTTATTAAAGGATCGCATCCCTTCAGATGCGTTTCAACGTTGGTTTTCTTTGGCAACATTGGTGGAGGCTTCGGAGGAGAGTGTAGTCCTTGGTGTGCCTAACCAAATTTATCAATTTTGGATTGAAGATAATTATATGGCGCCATTGCGCGAGTCGCTAACGACGTTAATGGGGCGACCTGTAGCCATTCGCTTTCAAGTGGGGATTAATTCAACGATTGTTGCGCCAGCGGAAGAAAATGTGAATCATTTCAAAACTCTTTCGCCAGAAATTTCTTTGGAAACCCAGGCAGCGCATAGTGGATTAAATCCGCGCTATACATTTGAAGCTTATGTAGTGGGAGCCAATAACGAAATGGCGCATGCTGCAGCTCGAGCGGTTGCCAGCTCACCTGCGCGCACTTATAATCCTCTTTTCATTTATGGAGGAGTGGGATTGGGTAAAACGCATTTGATGCATGCGATTGGCAATGCGTTATTACAAAAAAAGAAAACACAAAAAATTTGTTATATTACTTCGGAACAATTTACTAACGAATTCATCGAAGCACTGCAAAAAAATGCGCTGGCAAAATTTCGCAAACGTTATCGCGCGTTGGATATGCTGATGATTGATGATATTCAGTTTCTAGGAGGGAAAGAGCGGTCGCAGGAAGAATTTTTCCACACATTTAATTCGTTGTTTGATGGTCGAAAACAAATTGTTTTGACCAGTGATCGTCCCGCAACCGAAATTGCTAATTTGCAAGAGCGTTTGGTTTCGCGATTTGAATGGGGAATGTCAGCCGAGCTTATGCCACCGGACGCTGAGACGCGCATGGCTATTTTGCGAAAGAAACTCGCAGGAATGCGTGTGGATGTTTCTGATGAAATTTTGGAATTTCTTGCGGCCCGAATTCGCACTAACGTGCGACGTTTGGAGGGCGCTTTATTACGTGTGGCAGCCTATGCTTCGTTAAGCGGGAAATCCTTAACCGTGCAAGCGATCGAACAGGTTTTAAAAGATCTCTTGCAAGAAGAAGCGCGGCGCGTGGTCACAGTTGATCAGATTCAAAAACAAGTGTCAGAAGCGTTTGATTTACGCCCGAGTGACATGACCAGCAAACGGCGACCTGCCAACATTGCTTTGCCGCGACAAGTGGCGATGTTTTTATCGCGTAAATTAACTCCCTGTTCCTTGCAAGAAATCGGAGCGGCTTTTGGAGGACGCGATCACGGAACGGTGTTGCACGCTTGTCAAAAAATTACCGATAAAATGCAAGCGGATGAGAAGTTGAGGCAGACTATTCAATTTTTAGAGCAAAAATTGCAGCGTTACTAGATTGCATCTCTTCTAATTTGGTGGAATCTTTAAAAAGATTGTTCATCGTTGATTCATTGAAAATGTATGCAATATTTTTTTAGGAAAATTTTTTCTTATGCTGAATCTCAAACTTGGTCTTGGTCGCGTTATTTTTTTACTTTTTTAGGGATTATTTTTATTCGTGGGTTTTTAGAAAAATTTTCTAACCCTCATTGGTCGGGACAATTTATTACTCCTTTAACAGCTTTTTTTCATTATCCATTATTTTATCTCTCAATTTTTCTCTCTCTTAATATTGTTTTGTATCTCTTTGCTTTTTCAAAAAAAAGTTTTTATCCTTCTTTAAAACAAGTCTTTCAAATAACGCTTTTTGGTTTTTTGATTATTTGGCTTCCGCCTTTGGTTGACTTCGCTGTTTATCATGGGAACGGACCGAAGATGACGTATTTGTTTCAGCCCAAAGGAGAGTTAATTAAGAGTTTTTTTTCTTTTTTTGGATCTTTGTCTCAAGGTGGCATTACTTTAGGTATCAGAATAGAAGTAGTTTTAATTTTAATAGGTTTCTTTTTTGCCATCACTTATTATACGGGAAGTAAAAAGAAAGCATTTTGGGGAGCATTATTAGTTTACGTTCTTTTTTTCTTTTATTTTGCCATTCCTAGCATTCCTCCTCTCGTCTTTGCAAAGGTATCTTCCACAAGGGAAATTATGCTTTTTTATGTTCATGCCTTGTCGCAAAGCGATCTTTCAAAAATTTATCATATAGGTGCTTTATCTTTTAACCCTCGTTCCTCTATGGATCAGCAATTTAATTTAGTCATGGGAAGGGTGTTATGGCTGTTAATTTTGTTGCAAGCGATGGGATTATTTTATTTAGCGAATAAAACAGCGTTTCGAGCCTGGTGTGGAAACTTGCGTTTAGAAAGGGTGTTGCATTATGGCTTTATGGGAATTGGTGGTATATTGATTGCTGCGGGCTATTCACGAATGGTTGATCTTAAATCATGGATTAACGCACTTTCTTTAACTGTGTTTTTTTTATTAATTGCATTGCATTTTTGGTTGGCGGTAGGAGTTAATGATTTAGTTGATATCAAAACGGATACTGTTTCCAATCCTTCACGCCCTTTGATTCAAGGCAGCATTACTTTACAAGAGCAAAAAATTATTAATGGTATTTTATTGTTTTTAGTCATCGTAGGAGTTTTTCTTTTGCCTTATTACACTTCAGTTTGCTTAATTTTATTTCAAATGGTTTATTATCTTTATTCCAGCCCGCCTTTGCGGCTTAAAAAAGTTTTTGCTCTCTCTTCGTTATTGGTAGCTTTCAATGCGATTTTAATCATGATGGGTGGGTTTTATTTGGTTTCTGAAAATCAAAAAATGGCAGCGTTTCCTACTCATTTGTCTTGGCTTTTTTTAATTTGTTTTTTCTTGGGGGTGAATATTAAAGATATTAAAGATATTCAGGGTGATGCCTTGGAAAAGATTCAAACCATTCCAGTTTTGTTCGGAGAAAGAAGAGGAAAAATAATTATAGGTGCTTTATGTGTCGTTAGTTTCATTATTGTGCCGATTGTTCTGCAAAATAAGTTATTATTAATCATTGCAGTTCCTTTTTCATGTTTTATTTATTATTTCATTAATCAAAAATCGTATCGGGAAAATCGAGTTTTTAGTTTATATTTTCTCTATTTGCTTGCAATTGGAGTGTGTGAAAAGTTGGTAAAATTTTGAAACGAAAAGTGAAATGGAGTGGTAAGTTGATCATTTTAGCCTCTGCTTCGCCGCGCCGCATGCAACTATTGCAGGAATGGGGTGTTCCTCACCAAATCAAGATAGGTTTTTGTCGGGAATTGACTCAACGTGATGCGCCTTATTTTACTGCGCGAGAATTGACCCAGATTAATGCATTGATCAAAGCGAAAGCCGTCGCTGAAAAGGTGGAGAACAGATGGATTTTAGCTGCCGACACCGTGGTTGTTTTGAATAGAAAAATTCTGGGTAAGCCCAAAAATTTGAAAGCTGCTTATAACATGTTATGTCAGCTAAGTGGTCAAGTGCATGAGGTTATTTCCAGTGTGCTAGTTTTAAAAAGGAAAAAGAAAAAAATAATGGGTTATTTGAGTTACGAAATTTCTCAGGTTAGGTTTCACTCTTTAAAGCCAAAACAAATTCGTCATTATTTAAAACAGGTGCATGTTCTGGACAAGGCGGGCGCCTATGCGGTTCAGGAAAAAGGCGGGTGTTTAATTCGAGCGATTTGCGGTTCCCGTAGTAATGTGATGGGATTGCCAAAACGGGAAACGTTGCGATTGTTAAGGTGCATTTTATGAGTATTCTGCTTCAGATTTGCAGATCAATTAACTATTAGAAAAACTTATTTATGTATAAGATTTGCTTATAAAGCAAAAAAAGACAAAATAATTCTTGTAACTTTTTTAAAAAAGTTCTTCTTACCAAGATATGCAAAAGAAATTTATTTTGATTAGTTTTGTAGTATTCATAATCGCTGCAATTTCAGCAGTGAGTTATTTTAAAGCATCAGCGAATCAAGGGTCGGCTGATAACAGTGGTCAAATCACTTCTCAAATTTCGGTGGCTTATGGTTCCACTACGAAGACAGAACGTTGGGAAGCGATTGATGGTTATGCGGGAAGGTTCCCAGTTAATTTGGGTGAAACGTTGCATTTGAGTGTGCAATTATCACGATTAGAAATAGGAAAACCTGTTTTGATTCAAGCGCCTCATGGTGGGGTTTTGAACGGGAATCAAAATCATTTTTCATGGACGCCGCAAAGAGCAGATGAAAGTTTGGAATTGAATTATCAAGTTGGCCAGTCTCGCGGGGTTTATTTGATTAGTTTGCGACAAGGTCAGCGTGAAGAAGTGATCGAGTTTTGGGCGGGGGAAGCGTCGCCGCTGGGTGAAGTTCGCGCCCAGGACGACGAATCCGCCCTTCGGCTGATGGGACCTCAAAATGTGGAGGCACAATAATGAAAGCGTTAAAACATTTTTTCTTTTTGATCACTTTTTGCTGTATCGCAGCTAATGGAGTTTGGGCTTATAATAATGGTTGCGGTAATGATGGCCCCGATGATGATTGTCAGGATGATGTAGGCTCGAATCCCATTAATCCGCATCGAGCTTGTATTCGTCGGGAGGTGACCGATTTGAGCACGTGTGGCAATGCGCCGATTGCTTTTAAGCGGTATTTTATCAGTCGCTATCGAACGTTTACTCAAGCTAAATGGGAGATGGGTGCGGCCAATGTGTGGCAGCATAATTGGAATTTTGAAATGCGGGAATCGAGTCTTTCAAGTTTTGGTTTTAAAAATTTGATTGTGCGCTATCCCCGAGGCAGGGAATATGTTTTTTCGGCTGTGGATCAAAGTGGCTCGGTGCGCGTGTCGAGCGCCGATTGGGGAGATCGGTTGTATGTTTCGCAAAATACTTTTACCCTTATTACGCCACAGGGCGAAGAATATGTTTTTCAAAAATTGGGAGCGAACTTCTATCAATTGCAACAAATCAAAAACGGTCAGGGTTTTGTTTGGAGTTAGAATATGACGGAAATAATCGCCTCATCAAAATTAAAAATAATTTTAATCGCTGGCTCGCGATCGATCGGGAAACTGTAGACAATGTGGTTCGGATCAAACGCGTTTACAGCAATGATGGGCGCGAAGTTACTTATCATTATTCGGTTTGGGATCCAAGCGGTGATGCGATTTTGACCGAGGTTCATTATCCGGGTGGTGAAAAGGCGATTTATCATTATGTGGGGCGTTTGAATGAAAAAGAAGGCGATCCCATTTTAGCGAGCGCTTCAGATCCCACTTATCGCGGCAATGGCGCCAAGATTCGCTATGTTTACAATTACAAGGCGAACTATGAACCTTATGGATTTGTTGCGGGCATTGTATTGGAAGAAAGAAATTTAGAAACCGATCAACTTATCATCACTTTGCCGGGAGGTTCAGGGGATTACCCGCAAATTTTGGAAGGTAACGGCAGTGAAGTCACTCGCAAATATGACAAAGGCCAACTCAAAGAAAGTTGGGATGCGGAAGGTCGTAAAAAAATCTTCACGCGCACGGCTGGTGGCTATGGCTACGTGGAAACGATCACCGCGCCTAATGGCGGTGTCACTAGTTTTCAGCGTGATTATGCGGGTCGGGTTTTAGTAAAGACCAATCCACTGGGCGGTCAGCAAAGTGCTAGCTATAACGCCAAAGGATTTATTACCTCAGAAAAAGATGAGTTGGGTCATGTGACGACTTATGAGCGCGATGCGAATAATTTTCTTTTAAAGCAAACTTATCCCAATGGAAGTTTTGAACAGTGGACTTACAACGCTGACGGTCAACCTTTGACTTATCGGCAAAGAAACGGAGCCGTTTTTACCTACACTTATTACAACGACAATGAAATGGGCGGCATGAAAGGGGATTTAAAAACAGAGACAAATCCTTATGGCGATGTGACCACTTACACTCATGATGCGGCGGGCAATGTTAAAACTTTTACTGACGCTTTCGGGCACGTGACACAATATGCTTACAACTGGCGCGGTCAAATGATTACTATCACTTATACCGATAATAGCCAGGCTAGCTACAGCTATAATAATTTTGGCAAAATGGAAACGCAAACCGATGAACTGGGGCACAGCACGACTTACGGTTATGACGAATACAATCGCGTCAAGACTGCGACCGATCCACTCAATCGCACCACTTCTTATGAATACGGGTTGCAACCTGGGTGCGGTAGTTGTCAGGACAAAGACACCCTTACCAAGATTACCTTGCCTTCTGGAAAACGCTTGGAATACGCCTATGATAAAAGCGGGTTGCGCATCAGCCAAATTATCGGCGCGCAATCGGAAGAGGACAAAGCCATGACTTATTACACTTACGACAATGGGAAAAATTTAAAAACCGTTACCGATCCCAACGGGCATGTGACGACTTATAACTACGACATCCTTCATCGTCGCACCAACGAAATCGATGCTGTGGGTAATGTGACAAGCTGGACCTTCGATGCCGCGGGTAATCGGCTCACGGAAACGCGGGCGGATAATAACAAAACCACTTATCAATATGACGAAATGGATCGTATGACCCATGTCATCGACGCCAATGGCGCGAAAACCCAGATGAAATATGATTTAAGCGATAATCTGTCCCAACTTATCGATGCTAAAGGCAACCTTTATTACTTTTTTTACGATCAACTCAATCGACGCGAAGGATTAGAATATCCTGATTCCTCAGTCGAATACTGGAATTATAATAAAGTGGGTAATTTAGACAACTACGTGACTCGATATGGTTATCCTTGCACTTATCTTTATGACGCAAGAAATCGTCTCAAAGAGAGCACTTGGGAAGATGGAAAAACGCCAAAAGTTACGCGTGATTATGATGCGGCAGGTCGATTGAAAATGTTAGCCAATGAGAATAGTGAGATTTACTATGACTACGACTCCGCTAACGAATTGATCAGTGAAATTAGCGTGGTCAAAGGATTTCCTGAAAAAATAAGTGTGGCTTATACTTATGACTTGGATGGTAATCGCAAAAATTTAATTTATCCTAGTGATCTTGCCTTAAGCTATGATTATACGGGTCGAAATCAGATAAAAAACATTACGCAAAATAAAGATCTCTTAGCTTCTTACGATTATGACAAATCTGGAAATCGTAAGACTCTTATCGGTCACCAGTCACTTGTCACCAGTTACTACGATCACGACCCTGTTAATCACATCACTCGTGTCGAACATCAGACGGAAGAAGATTTCATTGGCCGCTTCGATTATGGCTACAACCAAGTTCACCAACGCAAATGGGTCAAACGCAACCAACAAAAAGGCGACTACTATCAATACGATAAAATCGGACAAGTCACCACCATCGGTTACAACACTCCCGACATCAACAACATTAATCTATCAGAAAAAATCGAGGGTTTTCAATATGACGCAGTAGGCAACCGACAAATCCAATCGATCACCAGCAATCAAAAAACTCAAACTAGCTATGGTGTTAATAACCTCAATCAATACACCACAACCTTCAGCGATCAGCAGTCAGCATTCAGCTACGACGCTAACGGAAATTTAACAGCCGTGACTAGTAACCAATTGCCCGTAGCGAGCTACGTTTATGATAGTCAAAATCGATTAACCTCCGCCAACTCCGTGAACTCTGTGGCAAAGTTTTCCTACGATGCCCGCAATCGAGTGGTTAAACGCGAAATCAACGGCGTAGCCACCTACTATATTTGGGACGGATGGAACCTCATCGAAGAACGCAAAGCCAATGGCGACTTAATCTATCGCTACATCCACGGCCCGCGTGTTGATGAATTGATTTCTCGCACCGACGCCAAGCAAGAAGCCATCTTCTACCACCACGATGCTCTGGGTAACGTCACTTATTTAACTAACCCAAAAGGTCAACTCATCGAACAATACGAATACGATGTTTTTGGCCAGCCGAAGATTTACAATGCTAGTCACCAATCACTTGTCACCAGTTACTATCAAAACCGCTTCCTCTTCACCGGCCGCGAATATTTACCCGAACTCGGCCTTTACGACTATCGAAACCGCATTTATTCACCAAGTCTAGGAAGGTTCTTACAAACCGATCCTATCCGTTTCGATGCGGGAGATGTGAATCTTTATAGGTATGTTGGTAATGATCCGGTGGATTGGGTGGATCCGAATGGATTAGCTCCTTTTGGATCCCCTGGAACAGCAGATACTAATAATTGGGCGCCAGGAGAATTGTCTGAGCTTTATGGTTATTCTTCAGAGGAAGCACAAGCAGAAAATGCCGATCAGAAAAAAATGATCGATGCTCATAGTGATATGATGAAAGATATAGTAGGCACAACTATACCTGCAAAAACTATACCTGAAAAAATTGCTAAATGGATTGCTCAAAAGATTTGGAAAAAAACCGATCCAGGAGAAAAACCAAGAAAACCAAAACCACCCGGGCCACCAAAACCACCAAAACCACCAAAACCTAAGCCCTCCAAGCCGCCCGGGCCACAACCGCCACCAAACAATTCTCCCTTGGGTTGCCGGACATATGAAACCTATGAATATGACGGATGTGGAAATTGTAAAACACGAACGATTCATACGGTTTGTAATGATGGTAGTCAGTCTTTTGTGGTTTATGAGTGTGAGTAAAATTAATTAGAAAATATATGGTAAATTTTTTATCTTGGTCTTTAACGATTAGTTATCCAATAGCCAATTTGCTATTAGCTATTTTATTTATTTATCATGCGCGGTCTTTACCTTATCGCTGCATATTTATAATATTGGGTGTTTCTTCACTTATCGGTGGGTGTGTCCAATTTCTTGATCTTTTACTGCGCTTGCAAAAAGCTTGGGAAATAGTGTTAATTAATCAAGAGTTAGCTAGACAACTCTGGTGGATACGAGTTCCCTTGGATTTATTATCTACAGCTTTTTATGTTTTAGCTATTTTTTTATTGATTCAAAAAATGAAGAAGTTTTATGGAGCGAATTAAATTAGCTGACACTCCATCCGTTTTGAAATCACTCCACCTGGAGGCTTTGGGGCTGAAGGAGGTGGCGGCTTAAATCCTTTAGCTCGTAATAACAATAATGGCGGTGGCGGCGGAGGTGGTGGGGGTAATCGAGGTGGCGGCAATAATAATAAAAGATCAAAACCTGGCCCACCTTCAGATTTATGGGAATACGAAAGTGAATCTGAAATACCTCCTTGTGCGAAAGAGTGCCATTACATTAACAAACGCAATGGTGAAACAGCCACCATTAGAGTGTCAATTGATGAATCCTGTCCATCTACACCTTAATAATTCGTTTTAAATGAAGAAAAACGCTCAAAGAATTGTCTACATGATTGTAGCTTTTATCGTTTGTTTGGTTTCCATTTTTTTATATCGAGAAAAGATTGATGCCTTTGCTATTATATTTTCATTGATTATATCAATTATTGTGGGATTTTTTAGAGTTTTGCCACCCATATAAAAAGCAAAAAATTCAATGGACAGGTGTTTCCAATTCATAATGAAAAACAACAAGATGCTTGAATAATAATATCAACATATTTTGGGGCAACATGAATGTGTCCAGCAGTTCTGACGATCAAAGTGGCGGCGGCAATAATAATAAAAGATCAAAACCTGGCCCACCTTCAGATTTATGGGAATACGAAAGTGAATCTGAAATACCTCCTTGTGCGGAAGAGTGCCATTACATTAACAAACGCAATGGTGAAACAGCCACCATTAGAGTGTCAATTGATGAGTCATGTCCGGCGACACCTTAAAATTTATAAGATGAAAAAACTCAAAAAATTATTAATAGGGCCCTCATTAGTGATTATTGCTATTAATGGGGTTATTAATGGGGTCATTATTAATGGGGTCAACTCTTGATTCTTGACGAAAAAGTGGCCTGAGAATAACGCCAATGGATGCGAAAATGGTACAGAGCAAAGCGTTGAGCGGTACTTGTCATTATTAATGGGGTCAACTCTTGATTCTTGACGAAAAAGTGGCCTGAGAATAACGCCAATGGATGCGAAAATGGTACAGAGCAAAGCGTTGAGCGGTACTTGTTAAAATAAAAATTTTCTAGTGCACGAAGCAACAAATTTTTGGCAGATTATGGTAACGGAATCATAGCATGATTATTGACGTAAAATGAAAAGCGAAATAAAAGATCAGTGATTCATTGTTAGATTTTAATAACGATGACAATAGCATATGAAAGCGATTGATTTACGTTTTGATTCCAGTCGATTCCCGCAACGTTATGAAGCGGCTTTTAAGCAAAATTTAAGAGAGCGCTGTTTTGATGCGAAATGGCATTATGAAACACCGAAACAGGTCGCGGCTTGGTTGCGCGTGCATGAAGTTTATTCGCCGGCTCGAACTGATAAAGAAGTGCAAAGAATTTATCAAGATGCTTTTGAAACATTGAGCCGTAGATCTTGGAAACAGGTTGTGAGTTTGGGTTGTGGCGGGGCGCAAAAAGATGTCGCGCTCTTTACTAAAATCGCTCAAGACGTTTCGGGCAGTTTGCCGACTTATACTGCGATTGATATTGGCAGTGCGATGGCGTTGACAGCTTTGTTAGCGATGCGCACGAGTTTTCCTCAACTCAAAACTTTTGGAGTGGTTGCGGATTTGGTGAATGTTGAGGAAGTTGATTCTTTAAGTGATGCGGACACATTGTTTTTGCTTTTTGGATTAATTCCGAATTTGGAGCCGCCGGCCTTTTTAAAACTTTTGCAAAGATGGAAAATAGAAAATGGGTTGATAAGTGTCAATTTGGCTTCGGAGAGGAAAATGAAAGAGATTTTACCTCAGTATGATAATCTTCTCACCAAGCAATGGCTAAGTCTTTTGCCACAAGATTTAGGTTTTACAGTAAGGCCTGAAGAAATTGAAATTGCGTGGCAGTCCTGTCCCCATTTCCCTGAGCTTTGTCGGATTGAGGCTAGTTATTATCTTCGTGAAGACACTGAAATCTATTTTGCGGGAGAAACCTTTTCCTTTAAAAAAGGAGAAAAGCTTCAACTGTTTTATTCTTATCGTTATACAACAGATCAATTTGCATCGTGGTTGAAATCGGAAAAGATTGAGATTGCGGACTCATGGATAGCTTCTTCGCAGGAGGAGGGTGTTTTTTGGATTGAAAAAATTATAAATTCCAGCCGCCGCTAGCAATAAGATTGTTGCCCGTGTAATATTGCGATTTTTCATCCAAAAGAAAATCAATGGCGAAAAAGATATCTTCAAATTTTCCTAATCGGCCCGCGGGAATCGGTGGAGTTTGATCTAAATCTAAACTATTTTCCAAAATGCCAGGAGAGATCATGTTGACGGTGACGCCGTAGCGGGCTTCTTGCTTGGCAAAAGATTTGGTGAGGAGCAGAACACCGGTTTTCCCAATGTGGTAGGAAATGCCTAAGTTGCGTGGAGTGAGTTTTTGGCAACTGGAATCACCTAAATTAATGACACGGCCCTTTTTACTTTTTCGTAAATAGGGGAGTGCGGCGCGTGTGGTAAAGAAACAGGTCGTGGCAGTGCTGTGAAAATCGGTGTTCCATTCTTGTTCTGTCAGTTTCTCTAAAGTTTTGGGATGATAAAGGCCACTGCAATTGATTAAGGCGTCCAAGCGCCCGTAATGTTTTATGACTTGATTAATCAAATTTTTGGCTTCTTTCTCTTTTGTAAGATCTGCGCCAAAGTTTTTTGCGTCAGGCAATGTTTTTGCGAGTTTTTGCGCGTCTTTTTGGTGGGTGAAATAGTGAATTGCAACGGCAAAATTATTCTGTTTCAAATGCGTGGCGAGAGCGTGACCCAGAGATCCTTTTTTTCCGGCACCGGTAATGAGGATGACTTTCTTTTTCATTTTTTAACCCAGAGCGTTTAATGTTTTTATAACCGCTTTGACTTTAGCGATTTCGTGGGTGCGGAGCAAATCTGTTTTGCCAAGCAAAGCGAGCGTAGCAAAAAAAGGCTCTGCGCATCGGACTTCTTCTTCAAAATTTTCAAAGGCATGAGGTAGGGCATGACAAACCGGCCAGCCGAGTTGGCGTAAACGAAAAGTTTGAAGAAATATTTCCATTTGATATCGAATGCGACGCTCGCTGTCTTGGAGATTTTTGTAATAAAATCCTAATCCAGGATCGAGAAAAATTCTTTTTACACCTAGTTTTTGTGCGCGATCAATTTTGGGTAAAAAATAATCTTTCATAATGGTGATCATATCGTTTGCAAAAGAAAAGTTGTCAACGGCACGCACATGAGCGCCTTGCACGTAACACAAAATTAAAGCGCCATCGTATTCTGCCACGGGACGATAAAGATCATCACTTTCAAAATTTCCAGTTAGATTTAAGACTGCAGCGCCTGCTTCAAAACAAGCTTGGGCCACTGCGGGTTGGTAAGTTTCGACACTTATTAAAATATTTTTTTGATTGAGCTCGCGAATGACAGGAATGAGGCGGCTGGTTTGTAATGTTTCATCGATTTGGGCGGCGTGATTTAAGGTGGATTCCGCGCCAATATCGATGAGGTCTGCGCCTTGAAGTGTTAGGAGTTGACTTCGTTGAATGGCTTGATTTTCGGTGAGACAAACACTTTCTCGATACCAGGAATCAGGGGAAAGGTTAATCACGCCCATCAGGTGAGGTTGCTTTTGAAAATCAAAAATTTTATTTCGCAAAGTAAAAGCGGGAACCTTCACGCTCAGAGCGTCCGTGTAGCGATCTCGAAGTTCTGCAAGATAATTGAGATCGAGCATAGCGATTAATAAAACTTTTTGATAGCCGCGACGATGCTAGCGAGTTCTTCCTCTTTGAGTTCTGGAAAAATGGGTAAAGCTAAAACTTCTTTCGCGGCGCGATCGGCTTCAGGAAAATCGCCTTCAGCGTGATTCAAGTCAGCAAAAGAAGGTTGGAGCGGAAGTGGGGAGGGATAATAGATGTCGGTGCCGATGCCTTGTTGTTGGAGATGGGCGCGCAAATCATCTCGACGTTGTGTGCGAATGACAAATTGGTTGTAGCTGTGAAATGCTTTGGCATGGGTAAGGGGCAATACTAAATCGCCAACATTTTTTAAGTGATCGAGATAATATTGCGCGTTTTTTCTGCGTTTTTCGATCCATTGATCGACATATTTTAATTTGATATCCAGCACGAGTGCTTGAAGAGCGGCGAGGCGAAAGTTGCCGCCTAAAAGAAAATGAACATAGCGTTTTTCTGAACCATGAACTCGTAAGGCGCGCACGATGCGAGCGAGTTTTTCGGATTGGGTAGTGATAAGGCCGCCTTCGCCAAAGGTGCCCAAATTTTTGGTGGGATAAAAACTGTAAGCGCCAAAGGTTCCGAAGGTTCCTACGGGTTGATTGTTCCAGCGCGATCCGAAGGCTTGTGCTGTATCTTCGATAAGGGGGAGTTGATGTTTTTCGCTTATCGCTAAAAGGGCATCTAAATCACAGCTTTGTCCGAAAAGATGCACGGGCATGATGGCTTTTGTTTTTGTTGTGATGGCGGTTTGAACAGCTTTGGGGTTGATGTTGAACGTGTCCGGTAAAATGTCGACAAATACTGGTTTGGCTCCCAGTCGTGCCACGACACTGGCGGTCGCGTAAAAGGTAAAAGCGGGCACGATAACTTCATCGCCGGGTCCGACTTCCAATGCCATGAGGGCGACTAGCAAGGCGTCGGTGCCACTGGAAATGGTGATGGCGGTTTGGCTGTGGAGATAGTCTTTAACATGATTTTCAAACGTTTCTACGGCTGGGCCTAGCACTAAACTTTGTTTTGGCAAAAACTGTTTGATCTGTTCTAAGATTTCAGATTCTAAAGCCGCATATTGGCGTGTGAGATCGAATTGTGGAATGGAAGTTGGCACAGCGCATCGTATAGCGCAGGTTGCTAAAAGAAAAAAGTGGTAAATTTTATATTAAGATGGTTGAGGTTAAATTATCACTTGCAATCGACGAGAAATATGACAAGCTAATAGTCAATCTAGGTATTTGCGTAATTTCCCAAAGATTTTCGCGCTAAATTTTTAATACAACTTAATTAATAAATCTTACTCATTCAATTATGCCTTCTTACAAACCATTCAAACGCCGCAACCGAGGTCGCGGAGGTCATCGTCGCCGTGATGAGGGGCTGCCGGTTACGGATCCTGCGGAAGAGTTTAATCAGCAACAAGCCCGTGCGCAAGAAGCGGAAAGTGGTGCACCGGCTGCAACGTCTTCGCCTTCAACTCCTGAAGGTAATGGAGGTGATTCGGGCGGTAATTATTCTGCAGCGGGTCCCAGTGATTATTTGCCATCCAGAGAAGAGGCTAGTGAGCAAGAGGTGAGAGCACAACGACCGGGCAAGCGATTGCATTTGGGCGATTTGCAGGATATGTCGATTCCCGATCTTCAGGAGCTGGCTAGTAAAGAGTTTGAAATTGAAAATTACGGTAGGCTTCGCAAGCACGAATTGATTTTTGAAATTTTGAAGCGTAACAGCTATCGCAGCGGTGTTATGACCGCTGAAGGTGTCGTGGAACGGTTGAATGAAGGCTATGGTTTTGTGCGATCGCCGCGTTTTAGTTATGCGCCGTCTCCTGATGATATTTATGTACCGCCTTCTTTGATTCGTCGTTATAATTTGAAGACGGGCGATTTGGTTTCTGGCGAAATTCGCGCGCCAAAAGATAAGGAACGCTATTTTGCGTTAGTGAAAATTGATAAAATTGAAGGAAAACCTGCAGAACAATTGCAAGCAAAGATTCACTTCGATAATTTAACTCCGCTTTTTCCGAATCGTCGAATTGTTTTGGAAAGTAAGCCGGAAGAATATGCGATGCGTGCGGTGGATTTGATTGCGCCGGTAGGATTTGGTCAACGCGGTTTGATTGTGGCGCCGCCACGTGTTGGGAAAACGATTTTGATGCAAAAAATCGCCAACGCCATTACCAAAAATCATCCTGATGCTTATTTGATTGTTTTGTTGATTGATGAGCGTCCGGAAGAAGTGACGGATATGGAACGCTCCGTGAAAGGCGAGGTCATTAGCTCGACTTTTGATGAGGCGCCAGAGCGACACGTGCAGGTTTCTGAAATTGTCATCGAGCGGGCGCGACGTTTGGCGGAGCAGAAAGTGGATGTGGTCATTTTGCTGGATAGCATTACCCGTTTGGCTCGGGCTTATAATACGATTCAGCCGCACAGTGGTAAAATTCTTTCCGGCGGTGTGGATGCCAATGCGTTGCATAAACCCAAACGTTTCTTCGGGGCTGCGCGAAACATCGAAGAAGGGGGTAGTATCACGATTTTAGCCACGGCTTTGATTGAAACAGGTTCGACAATGGACACGGTGATTTTTGAAGAGTTCAAAGGTACGGGAAATATGGAACTCAATTTGGATCGCGCGTTATCGGATCGGCGCGTTTATCCTGCAGTTAACATTTCCAAATCTGGCACTCGCAAGGAAGATTTGCTTTATCACAAAGATGAAATGCCGCGAGTTCATATTTTACGCAAAGCCCTGAGCAGTGTTCCTCCCGTGGAAGCGATGGAGTTGTTGTTGGAACGATTGAAAAAAACCAAGAGCAATGCGGAATTTTTAATGACGATGAATCTCAAGGAGTAGTGACAGGTGACAAGCAACTGGTGGCTAGTTATGCATAATTATTGCCAATCACCGGTTAACCGTCACTAGTCACGAATCACTAAATATGAAATGGACAATCATCGCAAAAGGGCAAGGTTCAAAAAAATTAGCTCGCGTTCGATTTGTTTTTTCTGAGGATAAGCTGCCTGTTCCTTCTGAGGAATTTAATGCAAAACTTTTCAGCACTTTTTTTGAGCGTGACAAAAAACAGTTATGGGTGGGATTAGGCGAAAAGCATAAAGTGGCGGCTTGCTATTTTTCTCAAGCATCAGGTGCGACGATTCAATTTTTTCAAAAAATAGGAATAACCGAAGCGATTTTTGATCTCACGCATTTTTCTAATTACGCCGATGATGTGGTGGAAGGAGCTGTGGTCGGCGGTTATTTTTTTGACACATTTTTGCCCGAGGCGCGCAAATTAAAAAAACGGTTTCAACAAGTAATTTTAGAAGTTCAAAAACAACATGTGAAATCGGTTCAAACGCTTGCAAAACAAGGCTTGATTCGGGGCGAGGCGACAAATTTCACTCGTTCTTTAGGCGATTTGCCGGGAAATTATGTTTATCCTGAAATTTTGGCGCAAACGGCACGAGATTTAACGAAACAATTTTCTCGATTAAAAGTTACCGTTTTGGATGAAAAACAGTTGGTGAATGATGGTTTTGGCGGATTGACTGCAGTGGGTAGTGGCAGTATGCATCCGCCGCGTTTGATTATTTTAGAATATCGCGGTGGCAAACCATCGCAACGACCGATCGCGTTGGTTGGCAAAGCGATTACTTTTGATTCGGGAGGCATTTCAATTAAGCCTGCTGATAAAATGGATGAAATGAAGTTTGATAAGATGGGCGGTTGCACCGTGCTTGGGGTTATGCAGGCTATAGCCCGTTTGCAACTTAAAGAAAATGTGGTGGGCATCGTGGCTTCAGCGGAAAATTTATTGAGTTCGCGCTCTTATCGTCCAGGTGATGTGGTGACAACTTATGATGGTAAAACCATCGAAGTTTTGAACACGGATGCAGAAGGTCGAGTGGTATTGGCAGATGCTCTAGCTTATGCGCGCATTCATTTTAAACCGACTGAGATTATTGATTTGGCGACATTAACTGGTGCGATTATCATTGCGCTTGGCTCTTCTCGTGCCGGGTTATTTTCCAATTGCGAAACTTTAACGCAGCAATTAAAAACAGCGAGTGAAGCAGTAGGTGAAAAGATTTGGGAAATGCCGCATGACGAACCGTTTCATGATCAAATCAAGAGTGATATTGCTTTAGTTAAAAATACGGGAGGTCGCGAAGGGGGATCCTGCACAGCAGCTGCTTTTTTGGAGAAATGGGTGGAGGAAACGCCTTGGGCACATATTGATATTGCTGGAACGGCGTGGCGGACGAGAGAGTTGCCTTACGCCACGAAAGGCGCTACGGGTTTTGGCGTGCGATTGTTGATTGAATATTTGAACCAAAAATAAGAAGAACCCATTTTTCGTTTATGAAAATTATCAGTATTTTTTTAGCAGTTTTGGTGGGAATTTTTTTATTTGGAATTTTCTCTTATAATCGATTAATTGGCTTATCTCAAAATGTTGATAAACAATGGGCACAAGTGCAAAGCGTTTACCAGAGAAGGTATGATTTAATTCCTAATCTGGTCAACACGGTTTCGGGTGCGGCTAATTTTGAAAAATCCACATTTATGGAAGTCACTCAAGCTCGTGCTTCCGTTGGCCAAATTAATATTAATCCTCAATCTGCTCCTTCAACGGCACAACAATTAGCGGAATTCGAGCAGGCACAAGGCAATCTTACCAGTTCGCTTTCTCGATTATTAGCTGTGGTGGAAAATTATCCTGATTTAAAAGCCAGCGCTAATTTTCAAACTTTGCAGGCTCAATTGGAAGGCTCTGAAAATCGTATTGCTGTGGAACGCATGCGTTTTAATGATGCGGTGAAATCTTATAACACTGCAATCAAAACGATTCCAGGCGTTTTCTTGGCGGGAATGCTGCGCTATCAGGAACGTCCTTATTTTTCTTCAACTTCTGGTGCAGAGACTTCGCCTAAAGTGGAATTTAAGTTTTAACTTTGTCTCATGCGTAAATTTTTTTTGGTCGTTTTATTCTTGTTGTCCGCTTGGATGATGAGAGCTGAGGTTATTCCTCATTCGCCGCCCCATTATTTTAATGATTTTGCTTCCGTGGTTTCGGACGAAACGATTGAGCAACTTGATAAAAAGTTGGAGCAACTAGAAAAAGAGACCACGGCCCAAGTGGTAGTAGCGATTTATCCAAAAATGCAGACGGAATCTTCGATTGAAGACTACACGCTTCGAGTTGCTGAAAAATGGGGTGTGGGACAAAAAGGAAAAGATAATGGGGCGGTGCTTTTTGTTTTTATTCAAGATCGTAAAATGTTTTTACAAGTGGGTTATGGGTTAGAAGAAAAAATTCCGGATGCACTAGCCAAGCAAATTATTGAATATCAAATAAAACCTGCTTTCAAAAATGGAGATTATGATTTGGGTCTGAAATCAGGAGTAGACGCGATTTGTGAAGCTATCAATGGCAACTATCAAATAGACTTGCGAGAATCAACAACAAAAAATGTAGTTAATTTAGACATTAAGAAAATAATTTTAAGCCTATTTACAACTTTGGGACTATTTCTTTTATTTATAATTTTTTTAATTTGGTTAGCTAATAAAATTACTTCTACAAAATGGTATAAATCTTTGCCTCATTCTAGCAGTTCTTCTAGCAGCAGTTGGAGTTCGAGCTCTAGTTCGGGCAGTAGTTTCAGTGGTGGAGGCGGTCATTTTGGCGGAGGTGGCGCTGGAGGAAGTTGGTAATGAAGGTAAAATATTTTTTAAGTCGATTGGAGGAGCAAGAAATTATTCAGACGATTACGAAGGCTGAAAAGAAAACTTCTGGCGAAATTCGAGTGATGATTAGTTCCCAAAAAATAAAAGAACCAGTCGCTTTTGCTCAAAGGCAGTTTATGAAATCAAAAATGTATCGCACTAAAGAGCGTAATGCGGTTTTAATTATGATTGCGCCACACTCCCAAAATTTTGCAGTAGTAGGGGACAAAGGTATTCATGAAAAAGTGGGAGATTCTTTTTGGAGTGAAATTTCTCAAGCGATTAGCGAGCACTTTAGAAAAAACGAATTTCATCAAGGGTTAATTTCTGGAGTTAAGAGAGTAGGCGATTCGCTAGCTGAATGTTTTCCCATAAAACAAAACGATCGAAATGAGCTTTCGAATCAACCTCTTTAATTCGTTTCTTTCTTGATTCTGGAGGTTAAGCACTTTACCAAGACACTGTGAAAGAGTTCATCGATTTTATTTTACACGCCGAAAATCACCTGCGCGAATTTACCGCCAATTACGGTGTTTGGGTGTATGCGCTTTTGTTTCTTATTATCTTTTGCGAAACCGGTTTGGTAATAACCCCCTTTTTGCCAGGCGATTCACTTTTGTTTGCCATTGGCGCTTTGGCAGCTCAGCAGATCATGGATATTAACTTGCTATGGCCTCTGTTGATTGTTGCAGGAATTTTGGGTGATTCAGTAAATTATGCGATCGGAAAATGGATTGGACCAAAAGTTTTCCATTACGAAAACAACCGATTTTTCCGTAAAGACTACCTCATGCGCGCTCACGCCTTCTATGAAAAATATGGCGGTCGCGCCATTGTTCTCGCGCGTTTTGTCCCCATCATTCGCACCTTTGCTCCGTTTGTGGCAGGTGTGGGCACGATGACCTACAGGAAATTTTTCTTTTACAATGTTTTTGGCGCGATCCTTTGGGTAAGCCTTTTTCTTGGCGCTGGCTATTTTTTTGGAAACCTTCCTTTTGTCAAAAGCAATATGAAGATCATTATTTTGGCGATCATCATTGTTTCTGTGCTGCCCATTATCTGGGAATGGTGGAAGGCTAGGAAACAGCGACCGGCGACATTTACACCACAATAATTTTTACCAGTTCAATTATTTAGCTACCACGAACAAACATTAAAGACAGTTTAGACTTTTTTCTAGGATTTACTTAGTTAGGTAATCTGGTATTAATGTTAAGCTGTCTCAAAAACGGTCGAGAACCGATTTGCGACTGAAAAAAGGTTTGTGATGCCATGCTGAAAGTCCTGCTTTTTTCCATCCTGTTGCTTCTGGGTCTTTTCGGATCCCAGTGGTTGCCGGGTGTTGTGGGTACCACATATGCTTTAGTGGGCGATGTAATACGCGTTTTGACGATGATCGGTCTCTCGTTCATCATGATTCGCGTCGGGTATGAGTTCGACATCGACAAATCCAACCTCCGGCAGTATGGCTGGGACTATGTCGTTGCGCTGACGGCGGCAAGCTTTCCGTGGCTGTTCGCCACGGCTTACTTTGTTTTCGTCCTGCTTCCGCCCGATACGTGGCAGACGATGGCAGCTTGGCAGGAGACGCTCCTGGCCGGCAGGTTCGCGGCACCGACCTCGGCGGGGGTGCTCTTCTCGATGCTTGCCGCTGCGGGTCTGGGCACGACATGGCTTTTCCACAAGGCACGCATCCTCGCGATTTTTGACGATTTGGACACAGTGTTGCTGATGATCCCGCTCAAGATGCTCATGGTCGGCCTCGCCTGGCAGCTTGGGCTGATCGTGGTGATCATGGCGGTGATGCTGGTGATTGCTTACGTGTTTCTCCACAGGGTGCGCATCCCCATGACGTGGCCGTGGGTACTTGGCTATGCCGCGGGAATCGCTGTCGTAAGCGAGTTAATCTACAAGAGCTCCAAATTGATCGACGAGTCGGTCCCAATACACATCGAAGTCCTACTCCCAGCCTTTGTGCTCGGTTGCATTATGGCATATCCGAATCGCAGTCGCAACGCAATCGATGGCGAGGCATATTCGCACGCGGAGATCGAGACACCTATAGAGAAGCGCGTGGCGACTGTCATTGCCGCCGTTTTCATGGTTCTTGTGGGGCTCTCCATGCCAAAGATTCTCGACACGGATCTCGCGGCGCAGGGTGGAACGATGGTGGTAGCGGTTGAGTCCACACTCCATGCTGGTGGAGCTCCTACCGCTGGAAACATGGCCTCCGAGGTCGGGAAGGCTCGTGACATCGGACGTGTGACTGCCGCGCAGCCGGCGATGACTTGGCAAGCGTTAATCACGCACGTACTGATCATCACCTTCCTCATCAATCTCGGAAAGATGTTTCCGGCCTTCTGCTATAGAAAAGAGGTACACTGGCGCGAGCGATTGGCGGTTGCCATCGGTATGTGGCCCCGCGGCGAAGTGGGCGCGGGGGTTCTGGTGATCTCGTTAAGCTACGGAATCGGCGGACCCATTGTGACGGTCGCAATGCTAAGCCTGGCGTTAAACCTACTGTTGACCGGAGTATTCATCTATGTCGTGAAACGGCTCACGCGGCCACTTCCTACCTATGCAGAGCTTACCGCCTGAGCGCTCGGCTAACAATGGCATCCAGCGGACGGCGCTGCGCGTTTTCCTTGAGGCTTTACGTTCGTTTGATCGGTTGTTCACATGATCGAGAGTCTCACCCTTATTGGCTTGGCACTTCTTCTTCTCTTCATGGGAGCCGAGGCGCTCGTACGGGGCAGTGCATCGCTGGCGCTTCGAGCCGGCCTCAGCCCACTGATGGTGGGCCTGACGATCGTTTCGTTCGGAACCAGTTCTCCAGAGTTGTTTGCAAGCGTCAAAGCGGCCTTGTCCCAGCAGGGTGATATTGCGGTTGGTAACGTCGTTGGCTCGAACTCCTTCAACATTGGCGTCATTCTCGGTCTTGCAGCCTTGGTGTGCCCGACACCAGTTCATAGCCAGGTCATCAAGATCGACGCACCAATTGGCTTGGCGGTGGCCTTCCTACTGCCTTTCTTGCTTCTGAATCACACCGTTGGACGTTTCGAAGGATTGCTGCTCGTCGGGGGAATGATCGCCTATACATCGATGAACATCGTGCTCGCGCGCAGGCAGGCTAAAGCAGGTACCGAGGATGCCACTGGCGCACCTGTGCCGGGCGTTTCTCGGCATTGGGGTATGGACATCGCCTTTATCGTGGTAGGGCTGGGATTGCTCTTGTTCGGATCGAGCCTGCTCGTCGATCACTCCGTTACCCTAGCCAAGGCGTTTGGTGTTAGCGAAGCCGTGATCGCTCTAACGATTGTGGCTACGGGAACCGGCATGCCGGAGCTTGCAACGTCCATCGTCGCAGCTTTTCGCAAGCAACCCGACATAGCCGTCGGGAATATCGTTGGGTCCAATATTTTCAATATCCTCGGGATCTTGGGAGTCGCCTCCATCGTGTCCCCGTTGCGCGCGCCAGGGGTGTCGACCTTGGATTATGTTGTGATGATTGGCTTCACGTTGCTCTTAATCCCTTTGCTTTACACGGGACGCGTGCTCCATCGTGTTGAAGGTGGTGCCCTTCTCGCACTGTATGGTGTTTACATCTTTATTCTCTGGCCGAAATGACTGGCCTATCATCAGCATGCAGCGGACAGCGCTACGCGTCGCCGCCGATGTCGAGACCGTCAAGGCATCGCTTGCAACTCTTGATAACGAAAACCCATGATTCAGTTTTCTTCCAAGTCACCAGCAACTTTTACACCGCAATAATTTTTCTATGAACACGCCATTGTTCATTGTTGGCGTTAGCAATGTTTTTGTAGCACTTTTGTGTGTTGCCACTTCGATTCCATTGTTGAAGTGTCGAATGAGAAGAAATCGTTGGTATGGCATTCGGATTCGTAAAGCCTTTGTATCAGAGGAAAACTGGAAAATGGTTAATGAATATGGAGCCAGAGCTCTAATCTGGTGGAGTATACCTGTTTTGCTGGTGGGCTTGTTTTTGTCACTAGCCGCTTTCTTCATTAATTTTAGTCAGACTCCAAATATTATCTGGTTTTTGACTCCAACGTTGTTGAGTGTAGCTTTTATTTTAGGAGCGATTGTGCAAACTTTAATCTGGAGCAGGCATTTGCCTGATAAATAAAATATGATACTGGCTGAAATTGTTACTAGCACCACTCAAGTTTATAAAACTGGAATCGGTTTTGGTTCTGTTTTAGCGATTGTCTGTTCATGGCAACGCAATCGCTCTATTCTATGGGCGATTCTTGCGGGAATATTTTCGTGGTTTTATGTGATTTACTTTGCATTGACACGAAGGCCAGATGAATTGAAGTCAGAAAAATGAAGCGAGCTTACCAAATTGCTCTAGTCTGTGGGATTTTACCATTATTTATTGGCATTTTGATTTTTTTATTATGGCTTGTAACACGACAGAATTGGCTAATGGCAGTAGGCGTATTTACGATATGGCTTGGAGTTATAATGGTTTTGATAGGAGCGGTTGCATTAATTCGTTTTTGTTGGTTGGGTTTTCGGACATCGGAATTATCTAGGCGGCGTCTTTGGCTTTTAACTTTTGGTTGTGCGGCCTTGCTTTTTTCTAATTTTATAGTGGCTGGTGGCATCATGACGGCAGTTGTTGCTATTGAGACTCGTTATACGGTTACAATTCATAACGCATCTTTGCAATCGTTGAAAGATGTTCGTATTACGGGTGGAGGTTGTAATATAGATTTTGGCACCATTAAACCTGACTCTGTGGTTGAACGTTCCTTCCGAGTGAAACACGACGGTGAATTGAAATTTCATGCTGTTAATCACACTACGAACTATAACCAGATCATAAGTGATTACATCAGTAATGGCCTAGGTGGTAATTTAAAAGTTACGGTTAATCCTAATAACACTATTTTTGTGGCTCAGCGGAAAAATTAATATGTCCTATTCACCCACAACCTTCACTCCCCAATAATTTTCACTAAAACACGTTTGCGGCGGCGCCCATCGAATTCTCCATAAAAAATCTGTTCCCACGGTCCAAAATCCAATTTGCCTTGGGTAATGGCGACTACTACTTCGCGGCCCATGATTTGTCGTTTCAAATGAGCGTCGGCATTATCTTCACCGGTTTGATTGTGTAAATACTGAGTCGTTGGTGCATGTGGCGCGAGTTTTTCCAACCATTTTTCATAATCTTCATGCAACCCGCTTTCATCATCATTAATAAAAACTGAAGCCGTAATATGCATCGCATTCACCAAAACCAAACCCTCTTTCACCCTACTCTCGCGCAAACAAGCTTCCACTTGCGATGTGATATTAATCAACGCTCGTCTCGTTGGCGCTTCAAACCAAAGTTCTTTGCGATAGGATTTCAAACGATGAAAGAATAATTCAAAGAAAAATTGATTTCAAAAAGAAAACATTAAAAGCTAAAATAAATGGGATCATGATCCTAAGCTTTAAATGCAAAGAGACAGAAAAGATTTGGAATGAAAAGCTATCACTTCGTTTTCCAAGCCAAATTCAACGCGCAGCCTTAAAGAGGTTAATTCAATTAAATGCTGCTGCAGAGTTAAATGATTTAAAGCGCCCCCAGGAAATCGTTTGGAAGCTTTAAAAGGAGATCGTAAAGGAAGTTATAGCATCCGTGTTAATGATCAGTGGAGAATTTGTTTTCTCTGGACATCTCAGGGAGCTGACAAAGTTGAAATGGTAGATTATCATTAACAGTGAAATGGATTGACGGTAAGATCATAACGTGTAACGTTATAAGTATGAAGGCGCTTTCCTCTATCACCTCTGGAGAAATTCTCTGGGAAGATTATATGAAGCCGTTGGGATTAACCCAAAATGCCTTGGCGCGTGCGCTTGACGTTCCTCCTCGTCGCATTAATGAAATCGTTTTAAATCGTAGAAAAATTACTTTGGATACTTCGTTGCGTTTGGGTCGATTTTTTGGTCAGTCTCCTTTATTTTGGTTAAACATTCAAACGCAATGCGATTATCGCCAGGCGAAAGCTTTAGAAAAAAAGATTTCCAAAACAGTTATTCCTCTACAAATCGCTTAAAGTGCATTTTAAAAAGTGTTGTTACGAGATTAAGGAAGTTGCAACCGATAGATTAAAAAAAGTGTTTCATAACCTATTTAACGATCTTTCGTGTCATTCTCATCCCACCTCGGCGGGACGGGGATCAAGGGAAATAAAAAAATGGATTCCCGATCGAGCCGGGAATGACAAGAGGCTTTTCTTAGTTATATGAGAAATCATTGAAGTAATTCGGGCAGTTGTGGCTCAAGCCCGAGGATGACAATTGGATGAGTTAATATTTTAGGAGAGCTTTGAGTTCGTTTATATACCAATGGACGTTTTGAGCTTGTCTTCCTTATTGTCTCTTTTCAACATGACAAAACTCTTATGAAAAATCCTCTCATCCAACCCTATCTTTTCTTTAACGGCAATTGCGAAGAAGCGCTCGAATTTTATAAAAATGCAGTAGGCGCAAAAGTAGAGATGCTAATGCGTTTTAAAGACAGCCCCGAGCCACCGCCTCCTGGCAGGGTTCCGTCGGGTTACGAAAATAAAGTGATGCATGCTTCCTTTCGAATTGGTGAATCGGTTCTCATGGCATCGGATGGGTGCGGTGAAAGTGAAAATTTCAAGGGATTTTCACTATCACTTTCGGTAGCAACTGAAGCTGAAGCGAAACGCGCCTTTGATGTTCTTGCGGTTGGTGGTCAAGTAACCATGCCCTTGGCTAAAACTTTTTGGTCACCTTGCTTCGGTATGCTGACCGATCGTTTTGGGATGGGTTGGATGGTGAATGTTGTGGCTGAGAATTAACGCCTCAAAATTCAAGAAGGCGGTTAAATTCAGAGATAAAACTTGATGGTGACTTCATATGTGGTAATTTTATATAGATTATTATGACATCTACGTATTCTATTACCGAAGCCCAAGCTAAATTACCGTCGCTGGTTAAAAAGGCTGAGGATCGGCCTATTGTCATTACCCGTCGAGATAAAGTGGTTGGCTATCTTTTATCACCAGAACGAATGGAGTCTATTTTGGAAACTCTTGAAATCATGGCTGATCCCAAGGCGATGAAAGCGATTCGTGATGCAGAAGCGGGAAAAGGCAAATATTATCCTCTTTCTATTTTGGATGAATTGGATGAGAAATGAAAGTGCGATTGAGTCAGCAAGTTGTTGATTTTGTTAGCAAACTTTCACCTCAACCGCGTCGACAAATTCGACACGCGCTTCGCATTTTGGCTCGAGAACAAGGCGATATCAAAGCTTTGGAAGGAGAGCTTTCCAATTTTTATCGACTAAGAATTGGAAGTTATCGAGTCATTTTTCGTTATCAAATTCTTCATCATCACCGAATCATCAGTTGCGAATATATCAATCGTCGACCCATCGTTTATCAACTTTTTGCTCACGTGGCGTATCAATTAAGATAGTGGATTTTCTGGACTGCCTACGATTTAATCTTTTTTTACAATTTTATTACAGCATTGTGACACAAAGCGTGTTAAATGGTGTAGGGTTTATTTTATGAAAATTGTTTCCTTTTTTATCGTTGCTTTTTGTTTGGCTCAAAATTATGCCGCGGCAATGTCTCAAGTCTTTGCTAATTCAACCATTGAACAAGTTACGGTTTATGAAGATCGCGCTAAAATTGAGCGCGTAGCGGAAGAAAACTTGCCAGCGGGCAAGGCGGTGGTGATTTTTACGAATCTTCCTCTGGCTATAGATCGATCGAGCGTGAATGTTTCCGGAGCTTCGAAAAATCAAACCAAGATTCTGGGTATTGAAATTCGCGAAGAATATTTGGAGGCCGCTTCTAATCCTGCAGTGGAACAATTAAAGACGGAAATCCAAACGGTTAGCGATCGAAAGAAAATTTTAACCGATGAAAATGCCATGTGGGGTGAGCAGTTAGATTTTTTGCGAAAAGCGCGTCAGAGTTCTTCCGAAACCGAATCGTCTCAAGCAAATCGTTTTGAGGAATTGCGAAAGCTTTATGAATTTCAACAGCAGGAGATTAGTCGTATTTTAGAAAGACAACGGGAAATTACAGTATTATTACGGCCGATTGATAACGAGTTGGCTCGTCTACAGCAAGAGTTAGATAGAGTCTCTTCGGGTGATGCCACACAAAGTCTTCAAGTGCTGGTTGCAGTGGAATCCGATCAAGCGACAGAAGCTAAACTTTTGCTGAGTTATGTGATTGGAAATGCTTCGTGGTCACCGGAATACACGGCGCGCGTTAATACGGATCAATCCACAGTTGAACTTTCGACTTATGGCGTAGTGCAACAAGGTACTGGCGAAGATTGGAGTGATGTGAAGCTTTGGCTTTCCACAGCGCGACCTAGTATAGGTGGTCGTATGCCAGATTTGCATCCGCAATGGATAAATTTATTTGAACCGCGACCTTCAGTGGCAAAAGATGGGGTTTATAAACGAGAAGCGCGAGCGTCGGCTCCGATGCCTATGATGGAAGTAGCAGAAGAAGTGCAAAGCAATTTTGCAGCTGGGAAATTGAGTAGAGACCAAAAATCAAACAGCATCTTAGTGGAAGGCGCGCGATTAGATAGTCGCGGTTTTAATACTGTGTTTGAAATTAAAATGCCCACTACCATTCCTAGTGATGGTGAGGCGCATAAAAATATGATTGGTGTGAAATCGTTTACTAGCAAACTCGACTACGTGACCACTCCTAAATTGGCTGAACTGGCTTATTTGCGAGCAAAATTGACTAACACCACGGAATTTCCCTTGCTAGCTGGCACGGTAAACCTTTTTCGCGATGGCGATTTTGTGGGTAAAAGTCATGTAAACTTTATTGCCGCAGGCGCAGGGTTTGATTTTTATCTCGGTGTCGATGATGCGATTAAAATCACGCGCAAAATTTTGAAAGACCAAGCGGGCGAGAGCGGACTCGTTAGCAAAAAGAAAACTCTTTCACATCAATACGAAATTACCGTGGAAAATTTTCGTAATAAAACTCAAACCATCACTGTTTTTGATCAAATTCCTGTGTTGAAAAATGAAGCCATTCGTCTTGAGGATGTGAGTTACACGCCAAAGCCTACTGAAACGAAAGACGAAACCGGCGAAGTGAATTGGCAGCTTCAAGTGCCCGCAGGCAAGAAAGAAACTGTGAAATTGGGTTATCAAATCGAGTGGCCCTCAGACAAAAATTTGAGCGGGATTTAGAGTTCTAATTTCTTGCGAAAGGAAGGAAAGAGCTGCCAAGTCAATAAAGTAAGGATCACTGTACACAAGCCAATGGTAATGCTGTTGGCTACAAAATGAAAAGCGAACACTTGATAGTTATAAAATTCATCGAAGGAGCTTACACGGGAATAATTTTTCGCAAAGCTGAGGCCTAAACTTAAAGCACCGATTACAATCCATAAGACATAACGTTTGCATTCGCTTGCATGAAAAAGTGGCCAAAAGGAGTAGCCTTTTTTCTTAAGCGCGCAACGGTAAGCCAGCAACAGAATGAGTCCACCCACTACAGTGCTGGTGTGTTGAATTACGCGATATATGGGCATGCCTAGCTTAGTTTCTTTGCGTAACCAGACACTTTGTTTTACGATGGGACTTAAACCGTGCGTAAAACTATCCCAAACTACATGAGTCAAAGCTCCGAAGAGTAAACAAAATAAGGTGATAAAAATTATTTTCACGGAAAAATTAGGTTTTACACAAAATGACGATAAAAAATCGCGATGCGGATTCGGCAATAATTGGCAAAAACTTTTTCGAATGGCTAATACTAAAATCAGCACCAGAACGCTTGCAGGCCAATCCATGAAAACCATTCCTTTCAAAGTGTGAGAGTAATAGGTATTCATATCAATCGGACTAAAATAGCCAAAATCCGGACTCATACTTCCTACAACCAAAGCCGCAAAGTAAGGCGTTTGCGAAAACCAACGTTTTAACGGAAGAACTGCTACAGGATGGCTACCGGTGAAGGGCATAAAATTTTAAGACTTTGTTTTTCTTTGAAATCTTCAAATTAACTTAGATAAAGTGAACTATGAAAATGTTTTATAACACAGTGCCTTCCAAAAAAGACTGTTTCTGAACAAAACGCGTGATGTTTTCTTGAGTAACTCGAGCGATTTCTTGTAAGGCTTCATGCGTTAAGAAAGCTTGGTGGGCAGTGACGAGAACGTTGGGGAAGGTGAGAAGTCGTGTTAGTTCGTCGTCTTGCAGCATTTGATCTGAAAGATCTTTGAAAAAAATCCCTTCTTCTTCTTCGTAGACGTCCAATGCAACGCCTCCTAAATGGCCGCTTTTTAAAAATTCGATTAACGCATGAGTTTCAATCACTTTTCCGCGGCTGGTGTTAATTAAAAAAACGCCGGGTTTGGTTTTAGCCAGGGTTTTCGCATTCAGCAGATGATGGGTTTCCGGCAATAAAGGAATGTGCAAAGAAATCACATCGCTCATAGAAAGTAGTGAGTCTAAATCGGTATAATTTACACCCAATGGCTCAGCCCATTCAGGTGAGGGGAAAACATCATAAGCAATGACTTTCATTTGAAAGCCGCGAAAAATTTGGGCGGCAATTTTTCCAATTTTTCCTGTGCCGATAATGCCTGCTGTTTTATGGCAAAGGTCGAAACCGACTAAACCGTTTAAAGAGAAGTTATGTTCACGAACGCGATTGTAAGCGCGATGAATTTTTCGGTTTAAAGTTAGCAAGAGTGCCACAGCATGTTCGGCTACCGCATGTGGCGAATAAGCTGGCACCCGGACGACAGAAAGTCCTAAGGTGCGTGCCGCTTTCAAATCGACATTGTTATAACCCGCGCAACGTAAGGCAATCAGTTTGACGCCGAAGGAGGCAAGTTTTTCGAGACATTTGCAGTTGGCGACGTCGTTGACAAAAAGACAAACAGCTTCAACTCCTTGGGCCGTAGAAACGGTGTTGGGTTCTAATCGAAACTCATGAAAATGCCATGCGACAGTTTTATTTTCGCTTGAAAAGTAGAGTTGATCATACGGTTTGGTATCGTAAAAGGCGACGGAAATCATATCGGAGACAAGTTAACAGTGGTAGGGCGAAATTCGGGGTGACGAATTTTGCCGCCAGCATCAGCGGTCCAGATAGCTAAGATAAGGCTAATGCTGACGAAGCAGGCTGTAACGCTGGCGAAAAGAAATGTGAATTTCTTTTTCGATGCGGAAACAAACCAGGTTACGAGAGCTAGAGCAAAGACAGTATAAAAAAAATAAGCACTTATTTCAGCGCGTTTTTCGTGAATCTCAAATTGTTCTTTGGCAGTGTGATCCCATAAAACTCCAGGGGTGTTTGGTAGTCGATCTTCAGCAGATTCACCGGTTTCTACAATCACGGGGGTTAATAAAGTGCTAATTAACACTAAGAATAGTCCCCAGCGTAAGCTGAGATAATCTTTTTTGATTAAACTCCAAATTAGAGGAAATAAACTAAATCCTAATCCAAGGATTGGAATATGGTTTAAAATAATGTGCCAATGTTCGGGTGAATTAACAAAATTCATAATCAATATTTAAATAATATTTATTCATAGCGCAATGCCTCAATGGGGTGTTTTAAGGAAGCGACGCGCGCTGGCCAAAGGCCGAAAATAATACCGATAGTAGCGGAAAAGCCGCAGGCCAATAGGATGGAAGCAAAAGAAATACTGAGAGTCCAACCGGTGACTTTGGCGGCGATCAAAATAAGAACCCAACCTAAACCAATGCCGACAAGACCGCCAGCGAAACAGAGCATGACGGATTCAATTAAAATTTGGGAAAGGATATCAAAATTTCGTGCGCCAATGGCTTTTCTTAAGCCGATTTCGCGTGTGCGTTCGGTTACGGAAACGAGCATGATATTCATGATGCCGATGCCTCCTACAACGAGAGATATACCGGCGATGGCGGCGAGAATGATGGAGAGCACTCGTGCGATAGCGGAGAAAGCTTCTTGAACGGAAGCCAGGTTATCGACTCGGTAGCTATCACCTTCAGAGTTGGGAGTTTTGGGCCAGGTTCGGCTTAATTCTAAAATGGAATTTTGCGCTTGATCCACGACGCTGCTGTCGGCTGCTGCGACGTCGATGGAGTCCAAATATAATTTACCTATGAGTCGTCGCATAGCGGTTTGCAATGGTATAATAATCATGTCATCTTCATCACGTGGACCGGTGGTTCCTTTGGTGGGTAAAATGCCAATGACGCGAAAGGAAATGCGATTGATTTTGATCATTTGACCGATGGGATTTTGGTCGACGAAAAGTTCGCGAACAACGGTTGAGCCTAAAAGCGCCACGCGTTCGCGATTGGCATCTTGTTCTAAAGTGAAAAAGCGTCCGTATTGTGGTTTAACAGAATAGATTTCTACATAATCCGGTGTGGTTCCTACAATTTCTGTGTTGCTATTTTTATTGCCAAAAACGACTTGAGCGCGGCTGCGGACGATAGGCACTACGACTTTGACTTCAGGAATGGATTGTTGAATGGATCGAACTTCGTTGAGTGTCAATCGGCTGACGGAACCAATTTGAAGTCGAACACCGCCCACATATTGGACATTGGGGCGAATGGTGATGCGATTAGAACCTAAACCGGACAGTTGATCTTTGACTGATTTTTGTGCACCACGACCTAGCGCAAGCATGGCAACGACCGCACCGACACCAATCACAATGCCAAGAGTGGAAAGGCAGGTGCGAAGTTTATTGGCCAGTAAAGCGCGACCGGCTTGGCGTAGTTGGGTGTGAAGCAACTGAAGCATTTTATGGGTTGGCGAAGGAGGCGCTGAAGTGGCGGAAGTTATTTTTTCTGAAACTTTTTCTGCTGCAATTTGGTTTTTAGTTTCATCACTGCAAATCCAGCCATCTTGAACTTTAATAATGCGATTCGCGTAATCGGCGATACTGGGTTCGTGTGTCACGAGGATGATGGTGATGCCTTGACGATTGAGTTCTTGAAAGAGAGTCATGATTTCGCGACCGCTTGCAGAATCTAAATTGCCCGTGGGTTCATCAGCCAAGATTAAGTTAGGATTGCGAATCAAGGCGCGAGCAATGGCTACGCGTTGTTGTTGTCCTCCGGAAAGTTCGTTGGGAAGATGATGAATGCGAGTGCCGAGACCCACGCGTTCTAAAACTGTTTTGGGATCGAGTTGGCGTTTGGCTTGTCTTTGATAGATGAGCGGAAGCGACACATTATCCAAAGCGCTTGTGCGTGAAAGCAGGTGAAATTGTTGAAAAACAAAACCGATTTCTTCCGCGCGCAATTCTGCGAGCGCATCTTCTTTCAGGTGAGGAATGTCTTGGTTTAAAAAGTGGTGTTGGCCGGAAGTGGGTTTGTCGAGAAGGCCAAGAATTTGCAAAAGAGTGGATTTACCCGAGCCGGAGTGACCCATGATGGCTACGAATTCACCACGTTCGATTTTTAGATCGACCCCGCGCAAAGCAGGCACTTCGATGGAGCCTTGGCGATAAATTTTTTTGATATTTTTTAACTCGATCATGGATGAGTCCTTCGACCTCCGCGTGTGCGAAAACTTGGTAAAATGTTCATGCCGCGATTCGGACCTTCTTGCAGTTGATAATTCGCGCGCACGATGGATTCGCCTTCGCGCAAGCCGGATAAAACTTCAATGTTTTGGCCGTCGCTTAATCCTAATTTTATTGTGCGGGGTGTTTGATTTTTCCCGTCGGTAACGAGAACAGTATTTTGATTTTGCACGGTGTCTTCGGGAATGAGTAAAACATTTTTGCGTTGTTCGATGAGGAATTTTACGTTGGCGGTCATGCCACTGCGAAGAAATTCAGGAATCTTATTGAATTCTACGTCCACTTGATAAGTCGTCACATTGTTAACCGTTACGGAATCGTAGGCGATTTTGTAAACCTTGCCAGTTAGAGCGATATCTGGAAAACCGTCTAAAGTTACTTCCGCTTTTTGATTCATTTTTACTTTTCCCAAATCGGTTTCATCTAAATCGGCTTGTGCAATCAAACGGTCTGACATGATAAAAACAGTTTCGGTAGATTGCACGACTTGTCCTGGAACTAAGCTGCGCGAAATAATCAGACCATCCAGAGGAGCAACCAAGGGAGTGGCTTTATAAATTTCTTGCCAGTAAGCGAGTTCGTTGGAACCTTTAGCTCGAGCCGCATCGAGTAATGCAGCGCGCTCCGAAGAACTCATCCACGCTAAAACTTGTCCTTGTTTTACTTTAGCGCCTAAATCGACTTCTACCGTTTCTGCGCGACCGGCTAGAGGAGGTTTAATTTCTAATCGATTTTCCGGTTTGATTGTGGCGGTGGCTTGAATGGTAACATTCAAATTACCTCTTTTAACTTGGACGATTTCGGGCGGTGAAGATTGAGGTGAAGGGGAGAATTTTCGAATCAGTATAAAGGATAAACTGGCTAAAAGTGTTAACAAAATGAGGAAGAATAAAATTTTTTTCATGGTAAAACTCCTTTTCCTTGAGATTGCTCCCAATTCGCCTCAGCAATAACAGCATCGCGACGACTCGTTAACGCTGTGCGTTGAAGGTTAATATAATCGTTTGTGATGGTTTCAAAATCTTGGAACGAGATCAAACCGTTGCGATATTGTTTTTCTGCAATTTCTGCTCGCAGTGCTGCCGCTTGTAATCGTTCTTCATCAATTTTCACGTGTTCGACAGCGTCGACTAATGTTTTGTAATCTTGGGCAAGCGAAAGTTCCGTTTCATTGTCGGAAGATCGCAATTCGGCTAAAGAACGCAAAAGATCGGCGCGAGCGGCTTTGACATTAAAATAGGTTTTACCCCAATCAAAAATATTTAAAGAAGCAGAAACGCCGACTGACCAACCATCGTATTCTGGGAATCGGTCGTTGCCTCGAGCGTTCAGAGCGCCCAAGCCATGAATTTGAGGGAACCAATCGCTGCGAGCAATGGTAATGCCAGCAGCAGCAGCTTGGGATTGGGCCTCTAATTGGTAATGAGCTGGAGTGACTAAAGCAAGGGAGCGAAAATCATGGATGGGTGTTACGGGTCTAGTGGTTAGATAACCGCTAGCTTGAATCGGGCGAAATTGATCGCGACCCATAACTTGCGAGAGTTGGCGTTGAGAAACTTCATTGTTGCGCATGGCTTGTTGTAAATCGAATTGGGCCTGACTTAAGTTAGCTTTGCTCAACAGTAATGCTCCTTTATTTTCTTTTCCACTTTCGTAACGCAAATCAATCAGGCGATAATTGAGATCGCGCCGTTTTTTGATGTCTTGCGAAATGGTGATGAGTTCTTGAGCATAGAGTAATTGGGCAAAAGCGCTTTTTAATTCGTAGCTAACCACGGCTTTTTCTTGGCTGAGAGCTGCTAGAGAGGCGCGACTTTGAGCGCGTGCTTGATCGACGGTTCCTTTGGCGCGAAATCCGTCAAATAAAAGTTGTTGCAACTGTAAATTAGCCGAATAATCGGTGGTGTATTCTTTTAAAGCGAGGCTGGAGCTGAAGGGGGCAGAATCGCCGGCTGATCCGTTGTTATCCCGTGGTTGAAAGGAGTGGGTAAGATCGGCATTGGCACTTAGCTGCGGAAAAAAAGCGCTATAGCTCGCTTTGCGTGTCGCTTCAGAACTTTGTAGGGCTTGATAAGCAGATTCTAAATTAGGATTATTTCTCGCGGCTTCTTTAACACAGTTGAACCAAGTCAATGTTTCGATTTTTTCCATTTTCTCAGCAAGCAGAGCGCTTGGCATTACAAAAGTAAGCGCGATGAAAAAAAATCGAAATAAGGCCATGATGTTTTGTAAAGATTAACGAAGTTTTTAACGAGCGTTAATTGGCTTTATTCAAAACAATTAACGCATTGATCGAAGCGATAAATTGTTTCAGAGTCTAAATAAGAGGTGATAAAGTTTATTTTGGCATGAATTGGCAATTGGAAAATCCAAGTTGGTTGTTGTTAGGGTTGGCATTGTGGTTGGTGGCGTATTTGCGAAGTCAACGTGGAACGTCAGCTTTAGTGGTGCCATTTGCAGCGCGATGGTATCGACCGAGTTTGGTTTCTTTTTCGCGTTGGCCAGAATTTTTGGCTTATGTGGGGTTGGGGTTGTTGGTGGTGGCTTTGGCGCGACCACAACATATTGTGGATCAGCGTGAGGTGCGAAGAGAGGGTTATGATTTAATGTTGGTGATTGATTTATCTAAGAGCATGTGGGCGGAAGATTTTCAACGGGGGGGAAGGCGGATCAATCGATTGGAGGCGATTCGTCCTGTGATTGAAGCTTTTATTCGACGGCGTCCGAATGATCGCATTGGTATGGTAGTTTTTTCAGGGCGCGCTTATACGTTGGCGCCTTTGACGTTTGATCATGATTGGTTGCAGAGGCAGACGGATCGATTGCGAATTGGGATGGTGGAGGATGGAACGGCAATTGGCGATGGGTTGGGCGTGGCTTTATCGCGTTTGGAACAGAGTAAGCGTCAAGAGGGAGTAAAGCGGAAGGGAGCTTTTATTATTTTGTTAACGGATGGCGCGAATAATCGAGGGTCGCTCGCTCCAGAGCAAGCTGCGGATTTGGCGCAGCAACGGGGCATTCCGGTTTATGCAATTGGAGCGGGTCGCGATGGTATTATTCCGATGCCTTTTTTTGATGCGGATGGAAATTTATTGGGCTTAAGACCTTCGCAGTCGGATTTGGATGAGCCGACGCTTCGGATGATTGCTCAGGTGACGGGGGGAGATTATTTTCGAGCTTATGATGCAGACACTATTTCTGGGGCGTTTGAAGCGATTGATGTAGCTAAGAAAATTGAGTTTCAGGCTAAATCGTATCGACTGACGGAGGAGTTATTTATGTGGTTTGCGGTGCCTGGTTTGGCTTGTTTATTGGTAGCGTTTGGGTTGGTTTTGCGAGAGCAAGGTTTTTCGTGGCGTGTGACGCGTGAGAAGGAGGAGACGGTTTTATGAGGTGGGAATCGCCGATTTGGTTGGTAGGTTTTGCTTTGGTGATTCTGGCCTTTATTTGGGATCGTTTGCGAGTTGCGCTCAATCAATCGGGCGAGAAATGGCCTCATATTAAGCGGTTGTGGGCAGGCAGAAACGGTTGGTTGGAACCGAAAAAGGGAAGCGCTTCGCGGTCTTCGCGGCGTTATTTTTTTTGGATCGGTTTGGGGTTGGTGATGGTGGCTTTGGCGCGTCCGCAATGGGGGAAGGTGGAGCAGGTTATGTTTGATCGATCGAGGGATGTGTTAATTGCTTTGGATTTATCACGAAGTATGTTGGCGGAGGATGTGAAGCCGTCACGTTTGGAACGGGCAAAAATTTTGTTGAGTAGTTTATTAGGAGATTTGAAAGGGGAGCGCGTGGGGCTTTTGGTTTTTTCGGGGACGGCTTTTTTGCAAAGTCCTTTGAGTTCGGATTATGAAGTGTTACAGGAATTTTTGCCGCAGTTAACACCAGCTCTTTTGCCACAAGGTGGAACGGATTATAATCGAATGTTAAATGTGGCGATGGAGGCTTTTTCAAACGAGGCGGGGGCGGATCGTTTTTTGATTATTTTGAGTGATGGTGAAAGTCGGGTGCCGTTGGAGAAAGATGAGCTGAAAACCTTGCGAGATAAAGGAGTGAAGGTGATTGGTTTGGGGGTGGGAACTCAGGCAGGAGGAGTGATTCCAGATGGGCAAGGTGGTTTGTTGAAGGATAAATCTGGGGCAGTGGTATTGTCGCGTTTGGGTGTGAAAACATTGAAGGAATTAGCGGAGGTAACCGGAGGAACTTATCGGGAGGCGAGTGGTTGGGTGGATATTGGCGCGGTAATTGAAGCGACAGTTAATGCTGGTAAAGTAGGTGTTGCACAGGAAAAAAGGCAGGAGCGGATGGCGGAACGTTTTCAAATTTTTTTGGCATTGGGAGTTTTGTTTGGATTATTAAGTTTGTGGCGAGAGTTTCCGGTGTGGCCGCGTTTGCGTGAGGTTTCTTCTTCGGGGGCTATGGGTTGGAAGCGATTTTTTTCGAAAGCGAGTGGGTTGAGTTTAGTTATGCTTTTTTTGGTTTTTTCGGGATTCGCCCAAGTAACGAATTTAGTGGAAGGCACAAATTTGCCATCGGCTCCGCTAGCTAATTTGGTAAAGAATTTGTCTGAGAAAGAGGATTTGTTGGCTGAAGATTATCGAGCCTTAGCGGAGGAAACGATTGGTTATGGAAAAAAGGTTTTGATGCAAGGAGGGGGGGAGCATTTGGAGGAGGTGGTAAGGGATGCTTTATTAGCAGTGGATCGAGGAGAAAAGGTGGATGTTAAGGGAGCGGATTGGCCTCGTTTGCGAAAGGAGTTGGAAGATTTGTTGAAACAACAGCAGCAACAGCAGAATCAAAAAAATCAGCAGGACCAACAGAATCAGCAAGATCAAAAGGACCAAAAGGATCAAAACAATTCGCAGCAAAATAACCAGTCGGATTCGGATAAATCTCAAAATCCGCAAAATTCTTCGCAGAAAGAAAATCAATCCGACTCTGAAAAAAAGGAGGATTCTCAAAAGGAAAAAAAATCTCAATCCCAAAAGGGTAAAGAAGAAAAGGATCACAAACAAAAAGTCGGAGGTGAAAAAAAGAAGGAAATGCAACCCATGGATGCCCAGACAATGGAGGCAAAACAGAAGTTAGATCAAGTTCGTCAGAAGGATTCGCCGGCGCGTTTATTTCAATTAATGGAAGGCAAGGAAACGAATTCAGTTTTCAATCAAGAGGAAGAGTGGTAAAAGCTTTAACATGAGGATGGTTAGAGTATTAGGATGGTTCTTTATTTATGTTTTGACAGTAAAGGGGTGGGGGTCCACTAAGCTTAATTCCCCAATGATGGTGGGAGGAAGAACTTATGTTGCTAATTTTGTAGGAGGGAACTCCGAAGATGTAGTGTTTGTGGCTCGGTTAGCGGGAAATCAACCTAGCGAATTATTTCGTGTGAATTATGAACAGGGTGGGAATGTTGTTAATTTAAGTGGCATTCTTCCACCACAAGCGAGTGTTAGTGATTTTTCTTTTTCGCCGGACAAAAAATGGATTATTTTTGATTTACTTTATTTGGATGATTGGCATTGGGAGTTATTTAGTGTGCCAGTGGCAGGGGGGCCGGTGGTTAAATTGAATGGGGCGTTGGTTAATGGGGGGAGCGTTCATGCTTGGTGGGTAAGTCCGGACAGTAAACGGGTAGTTTATACTGCAGATCAGCAAATTAATGATTTAGTAGAAATTTTTAGTTCTCGCATTGAGGGTGGTGATAATTTTCGGGTAAATCCTGATATACCGCTATGGGCGATTGCTTTTGATCCTATTATTACTTCTGATAGTCAATCTGTGGTTTATTGTTCAGATTTTGAAAAAGACAACGTTGCGCAGATTTATAAATCGCCAATTCAAGGAGGAGGAAGTTGGATAAGGTTAAATGGCGATTTGGTTCCAGGTGGTAATGTGAATTTCAATTTTTTGTTAAGTCCTGAAGGTTATGTGGTGTATCGTGCTGACCAGGATGTGGATGGTATGGAGGAGTTATATAGCACGAAGTTAGACGGTACGGATAACATTAAACTCAATGCGCCTTTTAATTCTAAAGGGAAAATTTTTAATATGGCTTTGAATCCCCAGGGGAATCGAGTGGTTTATTGGGGAGATGTTGAAGAGTATGGAAAGAGTGAAGTTTTTTCCGTTCCTGTAGGTGGAGGCGCGGTAAGTAAAGTCAGCGGTCCTTTGGTTGATAAAGGAAGTGTTTTTTTGCCTACTGTTACCCCAGATGGTCAATATGTAGTTTACACAGCGGATCAGAGTATTGATAATACAATAGAGTTATATCGCTCGCGTGTATCAGGTGGTGAAAATGCGAAATTGAATCCTTTTTTTGGATTGGGAAATAATATTGTTTTTGATTATGTGACAACTTCTAATCAGGTTCTTTATCGTGTTTGGAATCAAAATCGATTTGAGTCATTTAGCTCTTCACTGGTTAACGGGACAACAAAAAAAATCAATGCGCCTTTGACTCCGGGAGGTAGTGTGGAATGGGTAGGAATTAGTCCTGACGAAAAGAAAACGGTTTATATTGCTGATCAAGAGCAGGATGGGCGTAATGAATTGTATTGTCGCAAGGAATCGGGCGAAGTGGTTAAACTCAATGATCCTCTCGTGCCTGGGGGTCAGTTTAACGAATTTCTTCCTCTTGTTGGGATTAACGATGCGAGTACGCATCTCATTTATGCTGTGGATCAAGATGTGGATGAGGTTAAGGAGTTGTATGTGATTCCTTTGGTGCCTCCGTTGATTACGAGTCCGACCAATATTTCTCTTCAAGTGGGTGAGGTATTGCATTATCAGATTACGGCGAAGTATGGTCCTATTTTGGATTATGACGCAGAATTGTTGCCGGCAGGTGCGATGGTGCAAAGTAATCAGGTGACGTGGGCACCAACCCAGGCTGGTGCTTTTTCTTTTCAAGCTAGGGCAAGGAATGATGCAGGATGGGGAACAACCAATGTTACGGTGAATGTGGAGCCTGAGCCGGTGGTTACGCCACCCTCTCCGCCTTTGCCCCCTGAGCCTCCTATCGAAACTAATAAGGTAACGGACTGTTCTTTAAAGGCGCCTTTTGATGTTTTATTTCAGAAAAGGAAGAGGGTGAATGGGATGCGCTTAATTTCAGAAGGAGCAAGGGTTCAAACGATTACGCGCTTAGGGAAGAAAGAGCGATTGCGAGGGGCGGGTTGGTTGAATCCGGGGCAGTACGGGTTGATTGTTCAGAGTAATATTTGGGTTAAAGCAATTTTAATGAGTAGTAATGGAAGTGAAATAGGGCGCCAGGAATTAACTCAATTGCCGCAAAGGAGATTTAAGATAAGGGCTACAGGCGATGTGAATCAGGATGGATGGTTGGATTTTGCAGTGAGCCGAAATAAGGAAATGGGTTTATTGTTGTCTCCTAACTATTCTTTGACTTCGTTGCAAAAAATGAATGGATCGTTAAGGGCTCGTCACCTCGTTGGGCTTTTGGGAGCGACATCGGAAACGAAATCAGAGCCAGTTTTTATTTTTAATAAAAAGAAAAAAATGTGGAGGCAGGATCAGCCTAGGCAAGCACCAGTTCCCTTTTTTGAATTGCCCAAACATTATCGTGCCCGGGCCTTTCTGTGGGACGTTTGCAATAGTGATACCAGTCGTTTGGTAATCACACGGCGGAAGAGGTTGGAGATTGTTCCTTTGCAGATTCAGAGGGTAGAAAAGCCTTATATTAGCTATCGGGGTTTGGGTAAAATAGTAGGGCCTAAGTAGGGTTTAGAAAAAGCATTTGGCATTGAGCAAAATTTTTCTTATAGTAATAGGATGAAACATCATATGGTTAGAGGAGGAGCTTTATTGTTGTTAAGCGCAATTTCTGCTTTGGGAGCAGCTCGTAAGATTAATGGGCCGTTTAATGCGGAGAATGTAGCGCCGCAAGTTTACGATTTTCAGGTTTCACCCAATCCTAATAATCCGAAAGTAGTTTATCTGGCTAATTTGGAAGATTTCAATATATGGGGACTTTATCGCGTTGCGCCAGGAGGTGGGCCCTCTCTTAAAATTTCCGACAGTTTAGTGCTGGGTGGACAATTTTTAAAATTTAAGATGAGTTCGGATGGGATATGGACCGTTTTTATAGCAGAGCATGATAAAGCGTCGACTCCAGAAATTTTTAGTGTTTTAACAGATGGCGGGGTTGTTACCAAACTGAATAGCCCTAATTTAGATTTTGGGCAAAAAGTAAAAGATTTTCGTATTACCTCTGACAATAGCAAAGTGGTTTATTTGGCGGATTCCTTGACTTTGGGTGTTTTCAATCTTGAGGTTATCCCTATTAGTGGAGGCGTTCAACCTATTCCTATTACTGCTAATATTACGCCTAACGTAGAGATTAAAACTAATTTCCTTGTGAGCGCTGTAAACAATCAGGTGGTATATGTTGCCGATCAGCAGGTAGATAATAAGTATGAACTATTTTCTGCAGCGATTGACGGCGGCGGTAGTTTTAAGTTGAATGATGCTTTAACATCAGGAAATGTTGGCGCGTTTGATTTGACGCCAGATGGAAGTAATGTGGTTTATTTTGCTTTTGAGAATGGAGATGCTTTTAAAGGAGTTTATCAGGCTTCCATTTTTTCCTCCATGACTTCAGTGCAACTGACGCCTATTAATGGAGGTGGGGTTGAGTTTAATTTGAAAGCGAGCCCAGACAATACTTACGCAGTTTATGATGTCATTGAGGGTGGCAATTACCAAATCAAAACAGTTCCACTAGCGGTAGGAGCTTCCTCTCAATTAGTCCCTTTAGGGCCGGAAGATATTTTTAGCATCGATTATGGAACCAGTATTAAAGGAGATTATGTTCTTTATACCGATGTCGATAACTTAGGGAGAACAGAGCTTTATTCCATTTCAGCAGGAGGGGGAACGGCTGCAAAATTGAGTAACGTTACAGGAACAGGCCTTGGTTTAAATAATAATCCTCCTTTTGACGATTTCTTTTCCAGCGCGGATAATGAATGGGTTATTTATCGTTCTGCTCAAGAAGCTTCAGGGCGCTATGAAGTATTTCGTGTGCCGCTCAAGGGAGGAGTAACGAGCAAAAAATTGAATGATCCTATCTTGGGTAATGGAACCGTATCAAAATTTCAAGTAAGCCCTACCAGTCGCGTGGGCAATCAAATTGTTTATTTAGCAGCACCTAATAGCGATACTGTCACAGAGCTTTATTCCGTGGGATTTGATTATCTGTCCGATTTTGATGCAGATTCTCAAAATGATATTTTATTGCGCCAAGGAAAATTCCTGAAGTTTTTTAGTCGTGATAGTAAAGGACAATTTAATATAAAAGATTTTGGTCCTCTTGTTACTCTTTCACCTGGAGAAAAAGTGGGATGGGTTAATGATGTGGATGGAGATAATCGGCCTGATTTTTCCCTTAAAAAAGGTGGAGGGACTTTATTTTATAAAGTGGCAACAGATCTTCAAATTGAAAGGAATGATACTCTCATTCTGCCTGCTTTTCCGAAAAGATTTCGTATTAGGGCAACGGGTCGAGTCGATGCCAAGCCGGTTTATATTGCAACTAAAGGTAAACAAATGAATGTGGCAGTTGGTTTAACTAATGTAACTCGCATTAATGAAGCGGGTTTTAAACCTGTGGGCATGGGTGAAATTGAAACCGTCCCTAATGTGGTTCTTTACAATGCCAGGACACGGAACCTTCTTGGCGTGCCCATTTTAGGAGTGCAATCCAATAACATGAGTTTTGGCGAGCCTGTTTCCCTGGGAAATTTACCTAAAAAATTTAAAAAGCCCTCTGGATCCGGTCAATTTTTTGGCATAGGAACCTCTGCTGTCATTAGTCGTCAAAAGAAAAATGTTTATCTTTTCCCTTTGCCTATCGCTGCTGACAATGCTGGTGTACTCGTTGGCGCTTTGCCTAAGAGGACAAAAATTATTGGACCTAAATAATTTCTTCACGCTTGCAAATAATCGTGCGATTCACACTTGTCGAAAGGGTCATCAATCCCTATGGAAGACAGTAGTGTTATGGCTTTATCTTCTGACAAATTTGATATTAATTATGTAGCTGGGCTAGCTCGTATTGCATTGACACTTGAAGAGAGTGAAAAATTTCAGAGTCAGCTCGACACGATTTTGGAAAACGTAAAGCAGCTTCAAAATTTGGCTCTAGACCAGATCGAGCCTACTGCGCATTCTTTTCCCGTTTACAATATTTGGCGTGCTGATGAAGAAAAAAAATCTTTGCCTGTGGAAGTGGCTTTAAAAAATGCGCCAAATCATACTAATGATCTTATTTTAATGCCCAAGATTGTGGATGCATGAGCCTTTATCAAGAAACGTTAGCTAGCTTAAGAAAAAAATTGCTGAATCAAGAAATTCAGCCGCTGGATATTGTGCATTCGTTACGTCAACGAATTGAAAAAGTTGATGTTTATCTCAAAGCTTACACTCACTTTGATTGGGAAAAAGCAGAACGTGAAGCAAAGGAAACGGATATTAGCAAACCTCTAGGTGGTATTCCAATTGCGATTAAAGATGCCATTGCGGTAAAAGATCAACCCTTAACTTGTTCTTCGCGTTTGTTGCGGGATTTTGTGTCACCTTACGATGCTACGGTAATTAAAAAATTGCGCCAAGCTGGAGCTTTCCCTTTGGGGCGAGCGAATATGGATGAATTTGCAATGGGTTCTTCCACGGAAAATTCCGCGCAAGGTCCCACCAAAAATCCCTGGGATTTTGATCGGATTCCAGGAGGCAGCAGCGGTGGAAGCGCGGCATGTGTAGCAGCTGATACGGCAATTGCTTCATTGGGAAGTGACACCGGGGGGTCGATTCGTCAACCCGCAGCGCTTTGTGGTTGTGTCGGTTTGAAGCCTACTTATGGTCGCGTTTCGCGCTACGGGTTGGTCGCTTTTGCTTCATCGTTAGATCAAATTGGGCCTTTGGGAAAAACCGTGGAAGATGTGGCGCTTGTTTTAGAAGCGATTGTAGGGCACGACACTTTCGATTGCACTTCTTTGAAAGAGCCGGTGGCTTCTTATGTTGATACTCTTAAAAAGGAAGATCTTAAAAATTTACGCGTAGGTGTTCCAAAGGAATATTTTCGTCAAGGCATCGATTCTCAAGTGGAAACGGTTGTTAAAAAAGCGATTCAACAGTTAGAAGGTTTAGGTGCAACATTGGTAGAAATTTCGTTGCCTCACACGGATTATGCCTTGGCCTCTTATTATATTATTGCGCCAGCGGAAGCCTCGGCCAATCTCGCGCGTTTTGATGGTGTGCGTTATGGTGCGCGAGTGAAAGATGGAAAAGATGTTCTGGACGTTTATCGTCGCACGCGAGAAGCTGGCTTGGGTCGTGAAGTCAAGCGACGCATTTTGCTGGGCACTTATGTTTTGAGTTCGGGTTATTACGATGCTTATTATTTGCGCGCGCAAAAAGTTCGCACATTAATTCGACAAGATTTTCAAAAGGCTTTTGAACAATGTGATGTCATTGCGACCCCGACTTCGCCTACAGCGGCTTTTCGATTAGGCGAAAAGACAGAAGATCCGCTCAAAATGTATTTGGCCGATGTTTTTACCATTGCTGTTAATATGGCAGGATTGTGCGGTCTTTCCGTGCCATGCGGTTTTGTTGAGGAAAAAGGGAAGCAATTGCCGGTAGGTTTGCAATTGATCGGTAAAGCTTTTGATGAAACGACTTTATTGCAAGTCGGTCATGTTTATGAGCAAGCTACGGCTTGGCATACGATGAAACCCAATTTGTTATGACAACTTACGAAGCCACGATTGGATTGGAAGTGCATGTGCAAATCAAAACGCACAGTAAGATGTTTTGTGGTTGTAAGAATGAGTTTGGAGCGTCTCCTAACACGCATACTTGCCCTGTATGTTTGGGAATGCCAGGAGTTTTGCCCGTGCCGAATGAAGAGGCGATTAAGAAAACACTTTTAACGGGTTTAATGTTGGGTTGCAAAATTCCGGAGACCAGTAAGTTTGATCGCAAGAGTTATTTTTATCCTGACATGCCCAAGAATTACCAAATTTCGCAGTATGATCGACCGCTTTGCTTGGAAGGCGGGGTGGTTTTGGAAAAATATGCTTTTCCTAAAGAAACGCAAAAAGAGGCGATTGCGCTGGCTAATAAAAAAGTAAGATTAACAAGAATTCATTTAGAGGAAGATGTAGCGAAATCGTTTCATTTTGAAACCAGTAGCGGTATTGATTTTAATCGAGCTGGAACTCCATTAATGGAAATTGTAACGGAAGCCGATATTGCTTCGCCCGAGGAAGCATTCGCTTTTTTAACAACGCTAAAACAGATTTTGATTTACGGCGGTATTAGTGATGCGGATATGGAAAAGGGGCAGTTGCGTTGTGATTGCAATGTGAGTGTGAGACCGCAAGGCACTTCTCAATTTGGCACGAAATGCGAAATTAAAAATATGAATAGCATTAGCGGCGTGCGACGTGCTTTGACTTATGAGATTCAGCGACAGATAGAGGTTTTACAGGAAGGTGGCACGATTCGACAGGAGACCCGACGTTGGGATGATCCTACGGGGCAAACTTATGTGATGCGCACGAAAGAACAGTCGCATGATTATCGTTATTTTCCTGATCCCGATTTGATGCCGATGCAGGTTCAGAATGATTGGCTGGATAGGATTCGATTAGAAATGCCTGAATTGCCGCGACAAAGACAGGAACGTTATCAAAAAGAGTTTCAAGTCACCGAATATGATGCTTCGGTTTTAGCGGCAGATTTAGCGTTAGCGATTTATTTTGAAAAGGCCGCAGCCGATGTGAAAAATCCTAAGCTCGTAGCGAATTGGATTATTAATGATTTATTGAGTGCGTTGAGCGACCAGAAGATGGATTTGTCGGATTGTAAAGTGAAACCGGAATTTTTGAAAGAGTTGGTAGCACTAACGGATGCAGGAAAAATCAATAGCAAGCAGGCCAAAGAAGTTTTTTTAGAGGTGTTTGCATCGGGATTAGCGCCAACACAAATTGTTGAAAAAAAAGGATTATCGCAAGTAAGTGATACGGGAGCGATTGAAGTTTTTGCTAAAAAAGCCATTGAAGCGAATCCTAATTCAGTGGCAGATTATAAAGCGGGGAAAATTGCTGCGTTGAATTTTTTGAAGGGACAAGTCATGAAATTGTCTCAGGGTAAGGCGAATCCTCAATTGGCGGGAGAAGTTTTGGAGCGCTTATTAAAAGCATCATAAAATCATGGTAAATTTTTTAGATATTATTCTTTTAGGAATTGTGGAGGGTATTACTGAGTTTTTACCTATTTCTTCTACAGCACATTTATTAATTGCAGAATATTTTTTGGGTTCGAAACCGGACGCGTTTAATGTGATGATTCAATTTGGAGCGGTATCGGCAGTGATTCTCATTTATTGGGAACGTTTGAAAGATTTGTGTGTGCATTTTCGCGAGCCGAAACAAAGAGATTATCTTTTGAAAATTCTTGTAGCTTTGATGGTAACGGTAGTGGGCTGTTTAATCGCTAAGTGGGCCGGTTTTCAGTTGCCCGTGAAGCTTTGGCCGATTCTTGTTGCGCTTTGGTTGGGGGCCTTAGCAATTTTTGTTGCAGAAAAATTTTTAAAAAGATATCAACCCACTGAAACGATTACTTGGAATATTGTAATCTGGGTGGGGATTTCTCAAATTATTGCTGCGGTGTTGCCAGGCACGTCGCGTTCTGGAGCGACAATTATTGCGGCGATGCTATGTGGTCTTTCTCGTGTTTCGGCGACGGAATTTTCTTTTCTTTTAGGGGTGCCCACGATGTTGGCGGCATCGCTTTATATGGCTTGGGATGCTTATCGAGCGGGGTTGTTTATTCCTGCAGTGATGGGTGAATTGGCATTAGGTTTTGTTATATCAATGATCACGGCTTTTATTGCGGTCAAATGGCTTCTTCAATTTGTGCGAACCAATAATTTTATTCCTTTTGCTTGGTATCGAGTGGTGTTGAGCATCGTTATCGCTTTGGTGCTTTGGCGAGAAGGTCATATTCCTCCCGATTTACAACTGCGCGAATCGCCCAAACAGCTACCTTTGAAAGATAAGTAGCTTTTTAAGACAAGGGCTGTGGCACTTCGGAAAGAGTTTTTGAGAAATTAAAGTTTTGGGGTGTAACTAAGCCACCAGAAATAATAAGTTTCGTGGCTTCTTCGATGGGCATATTGGAAAGTTCAATTTCGGAAGCTTTGACGATCATAACGAAACCTGTAATAGGATTGGGCGCCGTGGGCAGAAAAACTGAGTAGAGCATTTGACCTTGTTGATCGGAAAATTGTCCCGTGACAAAGCCGATCAGTTTGCCGGGTGTATTGGGATAGGGAATTAACGCGACTTTGCTAAAATGCATGTTTTCGGAGCGACTCAACATCTGCACGGCTTCGATGACTTGTTTTGCCGCGTGATAAATGGTGGAAATGATGGGAAGTTTTAGAAGAATATGATCTAGCCAAGATAAGATGCCGCGTCCGATGACGTTGCTAACAAAAACACCGAGAAGGATAAGAAAGATAACGGTTAAGATGAAACCGGCTAACGGAATGGTGTAGAGCAATTCCCCATTACGTCGTATGGGAAAACTAATGAAGTGAATAATAGGATTTTCATCTCGATAACGAGTGGCAATGGCAATCACGAGAGGTTCAAATCGAGAGTTAATGAGACGATAAATAAGGTCAAGGACCCAGAGAGTTCCCAGGATTGGCAGAGCAACAAAAAGGCCTGTGAGAAATTTATTGCGCACCCAAGTGCCTGCGTGACGTTTGTTTTCCGATAGATTAGGTGTAGGGGACGAGGACATAAGGTTATTTATTAAAACGAAAAAATTATTGTAGCAAGAGGAGAAAGATTAAGAGTGAGAAGCTCTTTGTAACCGATCATTAAGGGTCACGCCTAAGTGATGGTCAGGAAATTTTTCAACATATAAGTGGCGCGTGGGCGTTTCGTCTAATTTTCTTAGGGAGTGATAAAGTTTTCGTGCGGCTGTTTTGAGTGAACCTTTCGAGCTTAAAATGATTTGTTGTCCAGGGAAATGTGGAAATGATTTGCGAAAAAGCAAAAGAGCATCGGATTTTTTGAAAGCGGGTGGGTTTTGTCTCCAATGGGTAGGCAAGATGGTTAAAGGTTTTTTAGGGGCGTAATGTTGGAGAAGTTGACCGGAAGCGAGGGGTTGTTTTGAAGTGGGTTTTTTCCGTAAGGGAACGGGATGTTTTAAAACTTTTTCAATTTGTTCTATTGTGATGGAGCCGAGTCTTAAAACTTCAGGTTTATTTTTTGAAAAATGAATGATTGTGGATTCTAAACCGAAATGACAACTGCCTCCTTCTAACATTAGCGGAGTTTTTGTGCCGAATTCTTTTTTTACAGCTTGTGATGAAGTGGGACTGATTCGACCAAAACGATTGGCGCTGGGCGCAGCAAGGGGGTTGCCAAATTTTTTGAGCAAACGTCTTGCAATAGGATGGCGCGGCATTCTGACGGCTACGGTAGGTAGATTGGCTCGAGCGATAAGGGGAACATTTTTATTGGCTGGTAACACCAAAGTGAGAGGACCAGGCCAGAAGGCTTTGATTAATTTTTTTGCAGCTGGGGGAATTTTTTTGATGATGAGTTTGAGTTGAGATTCATTATGAATATGGAGGATAAGGGGATCGAAATAGGGGCGTTTTTTAAGTGCGAAAATTTTTTCGAGCGCTTGGGAATTGAAGGCGTCGGCAGCCAGGCCATAAACTGTTTCAGTAGGCATGACGACAAGCTCCCCTTGTTTTAAGAGTTTTACGGCACGTTGAAAGGTGGCAATCGAAGGCGGCTGAGAAGAAGGCATTTTAAAAAAGGGTCAGTTGTTCGCCTGCAGGATGGCGAAAGGCTTGGGTGTTAAGGGTAAAATGTTTTTGGTTTAAGCCAGCGCGTTTGGCGCAGAGTTTGAAAAGTTGGTCGAGTTGTTGGGCTAGAGAGCCTTGACCTTTCATCCGTCGGTAAAATTGGGATTCGTTGAGTTTGCCTTGTCGCATTTCGCAGAGTTGATCGAGAATTCGTTTTTTCTTTTCTGGGAAATGTGTTTCAAGCCAGTCGGTGAAGAGTTCTTTTACGCTGTGGGGCAGGCGTAATAGGACATAGCCAGCGCTTTGGGCGCCAGCTTGAGCGGCAGATTGGAGCAGACTGGGAATTTCGTGGTCGGTTAATCCTGGAATAAGTGGCGCCATGAGGATGTTGACGGGTATGCCTGCTTGTGCGAGCGCGGTGATGGCGTGAAGTCGGTGTTCAGGTTGTGCGGTGCGGGGTTCCATGATTTTGGCGAGGTCGGGATTGAGAGTGGTTAAGGAAATGTTTACGCTGACGGCCTGATATTGAGCGAGTTTTTGTAGAACATCAATATCTCGTGTGATGAGATGGTTTTTCGTGATGAGGCTAACAGGATTGCGAAATTCCGCTAACACTTCAAGGCAACTGCGGGTGAGTTTGAGTTTTCGTTCGATAGGTTGGTAGCAATCGGTGGCGCTGCTTAAGGCGAGCGTTTGCGGTTTCCAATTTTTTGCGCTGAGTTCTTTGCGCAGGAGTTCTGGAGCTCGGGTTTTGATCATGATCCGACTTTCAAAATCGAGCCCGGAAGAAAAACCTAGGTATTCATGCATGGGACGAGCGTAGCAATAGACGCAGCCGTGTTCACAGCCGCGGTAAGGATTGATGCTAGCAGTAAAACCCACATCGGGACTGGTGTTGTAGGTGATAAAAGAGGTGGAGTGGTCTACGTAATAACGGGTTCTAATCGGGAGTTTTTCATTGACGGAATAATCGTCCATTTCCTTGTCGAAATGAAGTGTTTCAAATCGATTCGGAGGATTTATGGTTACGCCACGGCCTATGATTTTTTCCATTTTCTTTAGTTTAAAATAAAGAAGTCGTTTTGCCAATGGGTTTGCTTATTTAAAAAACGAAAAAAAATAATTTAGACAGTTGTCTTTTTTAAAAAAGAGGAGTATCTTTATTGTTAGCGAATTTAAAGGGCGAAGATAATTCGCGAAATGGAGGAGACAATGAAAATAAAATGGTTTCTTTTGGGGTTAACTCTTCTGATGCTTAACCAAGTTCAAGGTCAATTAGTAACGGATCATTTTCCTTATGCGGCGGGGGATGTTTCGTTGGCTGTGGGTTCGGGATGGACAGTTCATAGTGGTGCGACTCCTGTTAATGTGATTGATACTCCGTCGGATTCGGGAAACTCTTTATCATTTCCTGGTTTGGCAGCTTCTTCAGGCAATCGAATTGTGGTAAGTCAATCGCAAACTGCGGATATTGGAACGAATTTCACAGCACAGGTAACTCAAGATAATACGAGTGTTTATGCTTCTTTTTTGGTGAAGTTTACGACTTTGCCTTCGGCAGCGGGAGAGTATTTTTCTTATTTTTTTGATGGTAATATGGGGATTGCATTCCGCAGTAGGGTGTATGCGAAAAATAATGGAGGAAATGTTCAATTAGGGATTCGTTTTACTTCAGGCGGTAATCCCGTTTATGCCGCTAATTCGTTTGCTTTAAATACGACGCATTTTGTTGTGATAAAATATACTCGTGTGGCTGGAGTGGATAACGATACCGCTGCTTTATTTTTAGATCCAAATCCCGGAATGGCCGAGCCTGCTCCGAGTGCTATGGAGGTTAATCCCACTGCAGGTCATGATGTTGCAAATATTGCGCGTTTTGCTTTACGGCAAAATTCTAATATCGGAATTTTAGAGTTCGATGAGCTACGAATTGGTGCGACTTGGGCCGATGTGACAGGTGGCGGGATGCCTCCTCCTCCGGATGCTACAAATATTGTAAGTGTGGTAGCCACCGATGGAAGTGCTTCAGAGTTGGGAGCGAATCCTGGCACTTTTACCCTTAGTCGTAGTGGCAGCACTAATGCGATAACTGTTTTATACGCCATGAGTGGAACCGCGACAAATGGGGATGATTATACTACATTGCCGGGTTCGATTCAGCTCGGAGAAAATGTCATGAGTGCGGATATTGTTTTGAATCCCATTGTTGATGGAATAGATGAAACAGCTGAAACTGCGACTTTAACTTTAAGTCCAGATAATGCTTACCAAATTGACCCTAATAATGCGAATGCCACCATTACCATTACCGAAGAAAATACAGGTTTAATTGAACCTTTTATTTTCCTAAAAATTAAACCTTTGGCGGGAACTGTGAAATTTGTTAATCCCAAACGAGGTTTTAAGATAAAGGGGCGTTTTTATAATCAATGGATTAATAATAATCTCAAAGCGGTCATCCAGTATGCTTTGGAATGGGGCACGGGATCTAATAAAGTGAATACAGGGTTTATGAATATGCCGACAAAACAAAAAACTAAGGGACCTAATCAAGGGAAAGGCCGTTTCCATCAAGGTAAAGTAGGCGTGGGACTTAACATACCCCCTGGACCGGTTAATATTTTATTGCGAGCGCGCCAGGGTTCGCAAAACTTTAGCGCGATTACCACCAACACATTTGAATATCAGTTAAAAGTAAATTAAAATATTTTAAAATTAATGTTGACAAATTGTGCCTATTCGCTTTTATCACTCCAAATCTTGAAAAAAAATAAAACAACTCAGAGGTAAAAAACTATAATGAAGAAAATACTCTCAATCTTAACCCTATTCTGCTTGGCATCGTTTGCTAAAGCGGGAGACATTATCACATTTGAATTTTCAGCGCTTGCTGGAAGTGAAATATCGGCTCCATCAGCCTCAAACGATCCTTTATTAACCCCTTCTGTGATCACTCGTGGTGCAGGATTAACTGCAGCGGGAAATGGTCAACGTTTTAATGCCACAGCTTGGACTACAACAAACGATTTGCCCACTGCTATTGCCAATGATGATTATATGGAATTCAGTGTTACCAATACGGGTGTTAACCAGTTTTCCATTACTAACCTTATTATTCTAGCGCAACGATCTAACACGGGGCCCACAAATTGGGCGGTTCGCGGCAGTCATGACGGTTTTGCGACTGATCTAGGAACCTTTATGTTACCTGGAGCAACAACAACTACTAACAGTTTTGATGTTAGCGGTGTAGCGGCTTTGCAAAATAGAAATACTCCTGTGACATTCCGAGTGTATGGTTTTAGCGCTAACTCAGCAGCAGGGTCGGCTGGAATTGGCGATTCACCAACGGCTGGTGATAATGATTTAATTATTCAAGGTTTCACTACTCCAATGGGCGGTGGAGGTTCCACTAATAGTGTTACTATCGCTACTACAGCGAATGCTTCTGAGTTAGGCACTAACGGTGTGTTTACTTTAACCAGCACTGGAACTAACTTCCCTATTACTGTTACCTACACGGTCAGCGGAACAGCAACTTTAACAAACGATTATGATTTCTTGGCGCCTGCGACATCAAACTCGGTTGTAATGACAAGCAGTCCAACGACGATCGAAATCGTGCCAGTTAATGACAATGATACGAATGAAATTGATCCGGAAAGTGTTATTTTAACTCTTGATGCAAGTGGCACAGGATGGACTTCAGGTGTTCCTAACTCGGCTCAAGTTGATATCTTTGCTGGTGCGGTTATTCCTCCCAATACCAATGGTGGTAATACTAATGTTACTGATTTAGAAGGATTCAGCATTATCTTAAAGAAACCCAAAATTGGTAAGACAATCAAATTCAAAACGGCTAAAGGATTCCCTGTAAAATTGTTCGTAGTTACTGCTTCCAACACAGTTAGCAGTGTAGCTTATGCAGCTATGGTTGCAGGCAATACCAATGATACGAATAACAATACGAATGCCATTACCTTTATTACTGCAGGTAAATTGAAGCCAATTACTAAAGGCAAAAAATTCAAGCAGAATATCAAGGCTATGGCCAAATCCACGAAGACAACCAAAGCAGGGGTTAACATTCCTGTAGGAACAGCATCCATTCAGTTTATTGTTCGAGTGAATGGAACTTCTGGAACCAACACAGGATCTGCTTACTTTACCAATACATTTTCTACAATTGTTAAGTAAAAGTTGAGAGTTTTGTATCAAAAACCGGTCACCGCAGGGTGACCGGTTTTTTTTATTGCTTGAGATAAATTGATAGAACAAATAGACAAATTTTTCTGAGTAATTTTTTCTTCTCAAATAAGAATAAGTGATTCATTCTTATTTCATGAAAAAACTATTTTTTAGCAGTCTTTTTTTCTGCTTCATTCAGATGGCGAGTTATAGTCAATTCATTATTGAGCCTTTTGATTATACAGGAAATAATTTAACCAACGCTCTTGGCACAATTTGGACTTTGCATAGTGGAACAACCCCTATTGAAGTTTTGTCTACACCTTCTGACTCCGGAAGCTCTCTTGCCTTGACTAACTTTCCTGCTTCTTCAGGTAATCGTATTCGATTAACTTTTGCTAATAGTGGAGACGCTGGAGTTAATTTCACGCCTCAGGTGACTGTTGATGGAACTGCGATTTATGCTTCTTTTCTACTTAAATTAACAGCTTTGCCTTTTACCAATTATTTTGCCCATTTTTTTCTTGGTAGTAATGGACTGTTTCGTTCCACAACTTGGGCAAAACTTAATGGAAGCAATTATCAACTAGGCATTGGTGTGATAGGCAATAATCCCGTTTTTGCACCAAATTTACTCAATACCAACACCACTCATCTTGTGGTCATAAAATATTCTCGTGTAGCTGGACCAGATAATGATGGTGTTTCTCTTTATATTGATCCAGTGCCTAGCCAGCCGGAGCCAGCGCCTTCGGCCACGCAGACTCTACCAGCACTGGATATATCGGCAGAAGGCGTTGCACGTTTTGGCCTGCGTCAGAGTACAGGAATTGGGGAAATTGAGTTAGACGAATTGCGTATTGGCACGAGTTGGACTGATATCTTTTCCAATGGTTTTCAAGGCACCAATATTGTCACTATTGCTAATAGTGGCGATAGCTCAGAGTTAGGAACTAATGGGATGTTTACGCTTACCAGTAATGGAAGCAATTATCCTATCACAGTGACGTATGGTTTGAGTGGATCAGCCACTTTTTCAAATGACTTTACCCTTGCGATTCCTGCCACTACGAATGCTGTGATTATGACTAATTCCACGCAAACTATTACTATTAATCCCATCCAAGATAATGATACTAATGAAGTAGATCCTGAAACGATTGTGATTACTTTAGATTCTTCGGGTTCGGGCTGGATTTCAGGTAATCCTTCCAGTGCAACTAATTTTCTTTATCAAGGTGTTATTCCATCGCCTGCATCACTTACTGACTATAGTTTGGAATTGCGAAAGCCGAAACCGGGCACTTTAGTTAAATTTTCGAGCTTGAAAGGGTTTAAAACAAAAGGTCGAGTGCGAACAACGAATACCATTTCAGGCGTTTCTTATACCGTTTTACTTGACACAAATAATACTAATACTGATTTTATTTTAGCCGGAAAGTTTAAAGCATTAATAAAAGGGAAGCTGTTCAAAAAGGGGTATCGAGCTACCTATCGCGCTACCAAAACCAGTCGAGCAGGCGTAGGTGTTTTAGCTGGAACGACCTCTATTAAACTTGTAACAAAAGTGGTTGGCTCTGCGGGTGACGCTTATTTTACCAATATATTTCCAACTCAAGTTAAATAAGACCTTAGAAAAAGAATAAAATTTTGCGCGAGGGGGGACTCGAACCCCCACGCCTTTCGGCATACGCACCTCAAGCGTACGTGTATGCCATTTCACCACTCGCGCGATAATTAGACTCTTTATTTAAAGTCAAAATTTGAACTGTGCAAGAGCTAAGCTGCGCTTGCTTGGGGAGATAGGGAAATATTTTCCTCTAAAGCTGGATAAGAAGAGGTTGCAGGTGTTGAAAGGATAGAGGTTTCCTGACTTTTTCGATTTAGTTTAACTGAAATAATTTTGGAAATTCCTTTTTCCTCCATAGTTACCCCATACAAAGTATCGGCGATGCTAATGGTTTTTTTATTGTGAGTAATCAAAAGAAATTGAGATTGATCCAAAAATCGTTTTAAAATTTTAAGAAAACGATCGATATTGGATTCGTCTAAAGGCGCGTCCATTTCATCTAGAACACAAAACGGGCTTGGCTTCACCTTGTAAATGGCAAATAACAAGGCTACTGCTGTCATGGTTCTTTCACCTCCTGAAAGCAAGGAAATGACTTGAGGTTGTTTGCCAGGCGGCTTCGCGACAATTTCGATACCACATTCCAAAGGATCTTGTTCATCATTCAGTAAGAGATTGGCTTTGCCACCACCAAAAAGTTCAGTGAATGTGCTTTGGAAGTTTAGACGAATTTGCTCGAATGTTTCGACAAAAAGTTTTTTCGTGGTGCGATTAATGAAAGTGATGGCATCCAGCAAATGCTGTTTTGCATCCAATAAATCTTTTTGTTGCGACTCTAAAAAGCTTAATCGTTTTTCCAACTCATCATATTCGCTGACCGCTTCCAAGTTAACAGGCCCCATATTATCTAATTTGGATCGCATCTCTTCGATTTGTTGTTGCAACAGATCCCATTCTTGAGGCTCTGTAATATTTTCAGTGGTGGGCAAGGATTCCAAATCTAATTGGTAGGTTCGAAATAGTCTTTCTTTTAGATTTTGTTTTTCTAAATCGTATTTTGCTAATTGTAATTCAGCTTGAGCGCGATTTTGCTGGGTTTGAGTTTGTTGCTTTTGTTGTTTTTGAAAGGATTGCTGCTTTTGATCCAAAGACTGTTGCAATAATCCTCGTTCCGTTTGCAGTTGTTTTAGTTTTTCTTCAATGTTGCCTTGTTGTAATGTCAGGCTCTGAATTTCCTTTTCAAGTGTTTCGTTTTCTTGTTCAAGTTGATGGCGTTTTTCTTGATTGTATTGAATAGATTGCTGTCTTTGTAAGACAATTTCTTTAAGTTCTTGCAATCTCGAGGCAATGGGATCGCGCTGAGCAAATAATCCCTTAAGTTTTTCATCCAAAGCAGCTGTTGTAATACGAAATTCGGTTAATTGTTGTGCGAATTGGGACTCGGTTTCTTGGTGTGCAGGAAGCTGTTCGCGGTAAGTTGCGAGTTGTTGTTGGAGCGCGACGCGTTTTTGTTCTAAAAGGTCTCTTTCTTTGATTTGGTCGTGGTAACGCTCCGTGGCATGTTGATCGGACTCAGTTAGTCGGTAAATTTCACCGGAATAATTTTGAAGTTTTTGTTCAATGTTTTGAATTTGATGTGTGAGCAGATGTAAATCTTTTGCCCAAGCTTGTTCTTGCTGTTTTTGTTGATCAAGTTGATTTTTCAACGTTTCGATTTGTGAGAGAAAAGATTGATTTTTTTCAATGAGACGCGTTTCTTGATCTTTTAAAGTTTGAATTTGTGATTCGAGATCATGAATCGGTTGATGAAATTGATCGATTTCTGCTTGGCGGTTTAAGCGCGCTATTTGCTTGGGTAAGGGGCCTGATCCGATTACGCCGCAAGCATCGATTAGTTCGCCGGAACGTGTGGCGATAATCGCTTGAGGCAACTGTTGTTTAAGAGTGAAAGCTTCATTTAATGTTTCGGTAATGTAAGCGTGATTCAAAAGTGTTGTTAACAACTTTTGATGGGTGGATGAGGTGCTAACAAAATGGATTGCCGCCTCGGAGCGAGAGTCGATTTGTGACTGTTGAGAAATGGAATCAAGAGGAGCCAAATGGATGCGAGCGGTATTTTGATTTTGTAAAAATTCAATAATTTTCCAAGCCGCTTCGGTATTAGGAATGATCAGTGTTTCTAATTGATGTTGCAGTAATGCTTCGACAGCAGTTTGATAGCCGTCGGTAATGTGAATGACTTCAGCCAAAGTTTCCAAAATCGAAATTTCGGGTAATTGATTTTCATGTTTGGCTTGGAAAATTTGTTGGATGGCTGGAGTATATTCTTGGTGGGAAGCTTGCCATTTTTTTAATAGATCGCGTTGTGTAATTTTTTCTAAAAGTTGTTGTTCTAGTTGACGATATTGTTGCTGGATTTGAGCTAATTTTTCTTGAGTTTCTTGCTGTTGTTTTTGGTGTGTAAGCAAGGTTTCTTGCGATTGATGAATTTGTTGAGTGAGATGGCTGTGTTGAGTTTGAAGCGCGCTGTTTTTTTCTCGCAAGGTTTCTAAATTTTTTTGATCTTCATTTTTTTCGTTTTCAATAGTTTCGATGCGTAGGGTTAAAGTGCGCTGTTCCGCATCGCGATTGGAAAGTTGTTGATTAAGAGGTTGTAGTTTTTGTTCCAGAGTCTGGATTTCCTTTTCGCATTGTGTTATGGTTTGAAAATGGAGGCGTAAATTTTCTGAAGCGGTTTGAGCTTGAGTTTGTTTTTCCTGGAGAATGCCTTGATGTTGTAGGATTCGTTGTTGGAGCGCTTCGATTTGTTCAGAAAATTGGTTAAGTTGCTCAGTTTGAATTTTTGAACGTTCTTCGGCTCCGGCGATGTCCAGTGTAAATTGATGATTTTGTTGTTCGATTTCGCTTAATCTTTCTTGGTTTAAAATCTGCCGATTTTTTCCGCGATCAAGGGAGGAGTTGAGCTCCATACGTTGATGGCGCTCATTTTCGATTTGATTTTCCGAAAGTTCTAGTTGCTGGCGCGTTTCCTGGAGCTCAAGTTCTAGTTTGCCTGTTTCTACGTTGCTTTGTTCCAATTCCTCGGTGATGGCAGTCAGTTGAGTTTTGATTTTTTGTATGTGGTGGTGGAGTTCTTGTAATTGATGTTGGCCTAGTTGAGTTTCCAGAGTTTTGAGCTGATTAAAAAGCTCTTGATAGCGACGCGCTTTTCCCGCTTGGCGTTGTAAAGAGTTGATTTGGCGTCGCACTTCACGAAGGATATCTTCTAGGCGAATCAGGTTGGCTTCGGTGTGTTCGAGTTTTCGCGAAGTTTCTTTTTTTTGCGTTTTGTATTTGGTAATTCCGGCGGCTTCTTCAAAAATTTCTCGTCTGTCTTCAGGGCGAGCAGAAAGAATTTTATCAATTTTACCCTGTTCCATGATAGAATAGGCGCTGCGACCGATGCCGGTGTCCATGAATAAATGTTGAATATCGCGTAAGCGGCATAGCGTTTTGTTTAATTCATATTCGCTGCGCCCATCGCGAAATACGCGTCGACTAACAGTGACTTCATGGTATTCGGTGCCGAGTTCATTTTCGCAATCGGTAAAGGTAAGGGAAACTTCGGCCATGCCAACTTGTTTGCGTTGATCAGTGCCGCTAAAGATGACATCGGCCATTTCTGTACCGCGTAGAGCTTTTGCGGATTGTTCTCCCAGAACCCAGCGGATGGCATCGAGAACATTGGATTTTCCGCAACCGTTGGGACCGACGATGGCTGTGACGCCGGCAGGAAATTCAAGACGCGTTTTTTCGGCGAACGATTTAAAGCCGATGAGTTCTAAAGCTTTGAGATACATGAAAACAATTATGAATTAAAAATGATAAATTATGAGTTAAGAAGCGGGAAGTCAATCACGAGCCGCCGTAAGAAGGGGCCGATGTGACGTGAAAGCTTTGGACTAGTTTTCTTTGCACCGATTCTTTTAAGATAACGGGATTGGGTTGGGTAGATCGAAAGTTTTTAGGAATAGTCGCCTCGGGTTTGGGTGTGAGCGGTTTTACAGAACCTGAGCGACACAAACATTCGAATTGATTGTCTTTGTTTAAGTAGCCTAGTTCTACATAAAAAGCGCATGTGGTTGTATCAGTGTAAAGATGCCAGTTTCTCACAACGCCTGGAACTGCGGTGGTTTGGAGGCATTGCCCCTTTTCAGTATAGAGGCGAAGAGTTAATTCGCCGCCGGGGGCGCGTCGTCTCCAGATTTCCAAATCGCTAAGGGATAGGTGCCATTGCGCAAGTAGCCAAAAAGGTTTTTGAGAGCTTAATTTAATAGAGGATAAAGAGGGTGTTGTATTATGAAAGGATTCGGGCACCAGAGCAGGGGGTGGCGGAGTAGAAAAAGTTTTTTTATGGGTTACTCGTGCGGCGTTTGGCTTTTTCTTAGTTGTGGTTTTGGTCGAGGCGGTGCGTTTGCTAAGGAGGCGACGTTTGCGCAAGGCGGTTTTTACGGTTGCTGGACTTTTTTTGGTCGTGCGAATTGTTTTTCTAGGCATAAGTAAATAATAATAGTTTTTTTCAAGAGCGCAAAAGAGTTTTTATGACGGATTTTAGGTGAGATAGGCTTGTTGCACTTCTTCGCAATGTAAGAGCTCTTGGCCAGAACCACTTAAGGTGATTTGTCCATTGGCCAATACGTAGCCGCGATGAGCGATTTTTAAGGCTTGATTGGCATTTTGTTCAATTAAAAGAATGGAAACGCCAGCTTGATTGATTTCTTGAATAATTTGAAAGATTTTTTCTACAATCAATGGAGCTAAGCCTAAGGAGGGTTCATCCAACATGAGTAGTTGAGGTTCGCCCATGAGTGCTCGGCCAATGGCAAGCATTTGTTGTTCACCGCCGCTTAAGGTGCCGCCAAGTTGATGGTGACGCTCTTTTAATAGTGGGAAATAGTTAAAGATTTTTTCTAATTTTTCAGCGTCTTTTTTTTTTGATTTTTGGTAGCTGCCAATGAGAAGGTTTTCTTCTACGGTAAGTCGAGCAAAAATATGGCGTCCTTCAGGAGCTAGGCAAATGCCGCGTTGCACGATTTCGTGAGGAGCGAGTTTATCAAGAGGTTGGTCATGCCAAAGAATTTGTCCTTGGCGAGGCGGCAGCATGCCGGTGATAGTGAGGAGAGTCGTGCTTTTTCCAGCTCCATTGGCTCCGATGAGGGTTACGATTTCGTTTTGTTTCACTTCCAAATGAATATCTTTTAAGACGTCAATAGGTCCGTAACCGGCACGAAGATGGAGCAATTGTAGCATGATTAATTTTCTTTTTTTTCCTGACTTTCTTTTCCAAGGTAGGCCGCGATAACTTTAGGATGAGAACGAATTTCTTGAGGTGTGCCCGAGGCGATTTTTTCGCCGTGATCCAATACAATAATATGATTGGAAATGTTCATGACGACTTTCATGTGATGTTCGATAAGGAGGATGGCGAGTCCATTGTGACGAATTTTTTCGATTAAATTCATCATCGTTTCTAGTTCTTTAGGATTCATGCCTGCGCCAGGCTCGTCCAATAATAAAATGCGAGGGCGGGTGGCCAAAGCGCGCGCGATTTCCAAGCGGCGTTGCATGCCGTAAGGGAGGTGTCGGGCGCACATGGATTGGGCGTCAGCGAGACCTACAAAATCCAGTAGTTCCAAAGCATGAGTGCAACCGTGGGTTTCGGTATGGCGATAGCGTGAAGAGCGTGTTAACACGTGCCAAGGGGCGATTCGATTCCAATGAAATTGGCCGACCATCACATTTTCTAGAGCGCTCATTTCGGCAAAGAGTCGGACATTTTGAAAAGTTCTAGCGATGCCGAGATGGCAAATTTGGTGTGGTTTTTGGAAAGTAATATTTTCTTTTTCTAGAAAAATTTCACCTTCATCGGATTGGTAGATGCCGGTTAAACAATTAAAAAAGGTGGTTTTACCGGCGCCGTTGGGACCGATGAGGCTAAGAATTTGGCCTGAAAAAAGATCGAGAGAAACGTTGGTGACCGCCTTGAGACCACCAAATTTTTTGGTGATGTTTTGAACGCAAAGCAACGGTGTCATATAGCGGATTCTGTTTTTAGTTCGAGTCGTCTTCGCGGATTGCCAAGTAATCCTTGGGGGCGGTAAAGCATCATGATGACCATGAGAGCGCCGAATAGGAGCAATCGATAATCGGCTAGAGCGGGAAACTGATCTCTTAATAATGCGGGGATGAGATAAAGGAGCGCGCTGCCGAGCAGTGATCCAGGAATGTTGCCTAATCCGCCGAGTATGACCATCGCTAGCACAAGCGCTGATTCTTCAAATCGAGCAGCAGAAGGATCAAGAAAGCCGATGTAAGCGACATAGAGAAGGCCGGCGAGTGCAGCGAAAACAGAGCTAAGCATGAAAGCCGTGAGCTTCATTTTTACTACGGGAATGCCCATGGCTGCAGCAGCCGTTTCATCTTCGCGAATGGCGATCCAAGCACGGCCAATGCGAGAATGATAAAGTCGATGTAATACTAATGCGCAAAGAAAAATAAAAGTGAGAACGATGAGATAAGTAAATTGAATCGAAGTGATTTGTATAGTAGGAGAAAAAGTGATGGCGTTAATTTTTGATTCTAAAGCGAGGCGAATGCCTTTATCGCCGCCGGTTAAATCGGTGAGATTGCGCATAAGTTCTCGAAAACTTTCTGCAAATCCCAAGGTGACAATGGCCAGGTAATCACCTCGAAGTCGTAAACAGGGTAGGCCGACCAGCCAACCCATGATTGCGCCGACCAAAAGCACTACGGGTAAACTCATCCACCAAGTTAAGCCGGGAATCATTTGTTGGAGGAGGGCGAAGCTGTAACCTCCTACGGCAAAAAAACCGGCATAACCCAGAACGAGTAGTCCGGTCATGCCGACAGCGATGTTGAGTCCTAACGCTTGAATCATGTAAAGGCCAATAAAAATGGCGAGATTTAAGGTGTAGCTAGTGAAGAAGAAGCCTGAGACGGCTAAGATGAGAAAAAGGGCGAGATGAAATTTGGAATTTGCTAAAAGTGTGACGAGAAGTGTGGAGGGATCTGAAGGAGTGGTGTGAGATGAAATTTTATTTCGTTTGAATCGTCGAAAAAGGAAGATGAAAAAAAGAATAGCAAAAAGGGGTGCTAAATTTTTTATGAGTTGCCATCCTTGAAAAAAATTCCATTGAACGCTAACGGTGCCTTGGTGAAAATCGTAATTAAGTTTTAGCCAAACAAAAGGAGCAGTCAGTAGCGCTAAACCCAATATTCCGAGAATTAATTTTAGGACGTTTGATTTCATACCTTATTGGCTACACGTTCGCCTAAAAGTCCGTGAGGTCTAATGATGAGGATGGCCATGAGAATGAGAAAGGTGGTGATATTTTTCCAATCACTACCCAGATAACGGCTGGTGAAATCTTCTGCAAGTCCGATGAGGATGCCGCCTAAAACTGCTCCGGGAATATTGCCAATGCCGCCAAGAATGGCTGCGGTGAAAGCTTTCAATCCGATGAGATAGCCGGAATTGAATTGCATGGAACCGAGATACATCGAGACCATGACACCCGCAACGCCGGCGAGTCCGGAGCCTAAGATAAAAGTGAAAGCGATAATGCGATTAACAGGAATGCCCACGAGGTTGGCCATGAGATTATCTTGAGATGTGGCACGCAGGGCAATGCCGAGTTTAGTTTTTTGAATGAAAAGAAAAAGGCCGATCATTAAAATGAGAGTTGTGCCGAGAATAGCGGTTTGAAGATAGGTCATGGTTATGGGGCCGATTTTGAGCGTGTTGAGTATGAGCGGATCGCTGTAGTAGCTGGGAAATAAAACTTTATCTTTGCTTACGCTGAGCATGATGAAATTTTGTAGAACGATGGAAAGTCCAATGGCGCTTGTGAGTGGTGCTAAGATGTGGGCATGACGAAGTTTACGATAGGCGATGCGCTCGTTGCTATAACCGAAAGCGGAAGCGATAAGGACGGCGAAAAATAATCCTAGCACAAGATTGAGCGAAAAAAAATCGCCCCAAAGCGTGGTAAAACTACCGATCGCGAAAACGCAAGCAAACATGCCGATCATGAAAATTTCGCCATGCGCGAAATTGATCATACCTAAAATGCCGTAAACCATGGTGTAACCCAAGGCAACTAATGCATAGATGGCGCCGCGGGTTAATCCGTTTATTAACAATTCCATGGGGAAAATTTAATAACAGAAAAAAGAGAGAGCGTTAAGACTTTTTGTTTGGCTACTAGTTATGAGTAGTCAGCACTCAAGTTTTTTTAAAATTCTTACTTTTTAGCGGTCTGTTTTTGGATTACTAATTGGCGACGAATTTTCCGTTTTCCACTTTCCAAATAATGAAGTTGGATTGTTTGGGATCGCCTTTTTCGTCGAATTCTACTTTTCCTAAGCAAGTGTCGTAAGGATGAGCCCGTAGCGCTTTGGCCACAGCTTCTGCATCGGTGGTGCCAGCTTCTTGAATGGCTTGCAAGAGAACGTTAATAGCTTCGTAGCCGTAAACTGAATAGGGACCTTCAGCTCCGTAGCGGGCGCGATATTTTTTTAAGAAAGGCTGAGCTGAGGGCATGGATTGGAAATCAGGAAAGAAGGTGAGATAAGTGTCTGTTGCGTAATTGCCGGTGGCGTTGATGAATTCTTTCATGAAACAACCGTCACCTGAGAGGAAAGGAATTTGAGAACCACTTTGGCGCAGTTGCACGAGAAGCGGACCGCCTTGTCCATACATGCCGCCGAAAAATAACATTTCGGCCTGATTGGCTTTGATGGCAGAAAGGTTGGCGCGAAAATCCATTTCTTCTCGGCTCACGCCAGCGAAAACTACGGCCTGCGCGCCTAGATTTTCTATGGTTCGTTTGAATTCTTCAGCAAGTCCTTGCCCGTAGGCAGTTTTGTCGTGAAGGATGGCAATTTTTTTGGCTTTGAGTTGGTTGACGGCAAAGTCGCCAGCAGTTTTTCCTTGTTGATCATCGCGTCCGCAGATGCGGAATAAAGTTTTGTAACCTCTTTCGGTAACATCAGGATTTGTGGAGCCAGGTGTTATTTGCAGGATATTATTTTGTTTATAAATTTCAGAAGCCGGGATGGTGCAACCACTGTTAAAATGGCCTATGACGGCCGCCACATCATTAGCGACTAGCTCTTGGGCCACTGTGACAGCTTGATTGGGTTTTCCTTCATCGTCGCGTATAATGGTGGTAATTTTTTTTCCTAAAATACCTCCTTTTTCGTTCCATTCGTCAATAGCAATTTCGGAACCGTAAAACATTGTGGTGCCTATTTGTCCATCGGGTCCAGTACGAACCCCTGCCAGGCCAAGACGCAGCGTATCATCAGATTTTTTGCAGTTAATTAAGTATAAGCCAATAAAGACAAGGGGAATAATTCGTTTCACAAAAATAAGATTACAAAAAGTAAAGTAATAATGTCAATAGAGGTTAAAGCATATTTTATGATAATTTTTTACAAAATTGTATAAAAATTAAAAAAATGTTTGACATTTTTTAAAAAATTGCAAATCTAGCACCTTTCATAAGATAAAAATTAAATTGTCACTTCATAAAACCGTTCTCTAACAGTCTAAAATAAAAAACCTCCTTAGAAAGGAAATTTTCGTTATGAAAATAACAATTAATAAGGATGGTTGGGGTAGGAGAGGTCTGATAAGCCTCTGGGGAAGTCAAACGATTAAGGCGCAAGTTGCGCTTATCAAAGGGGTGATCTTAAGTGGTTTGCTTCTTTTCGTCATTAATAATTCGGTTCCTGCGTTGCAGTTGCCTGTTGAAGCCGATATGTCATTGCCGGAAGGTAAAGCTATCTTTAATCCCGGCAATAAAAAGAGAGCCAAGATAGGTGGCAAAAAAAACTATATAACCTACTTGAAGTTTGACGATTGTGCTTTACCGGCTGGATTAACAGGTGACAACATCGGCAAAGCAGTCTTGCGAATCTATGCTTGTAAAACGAGAAAAACTTGTCCAATCAGTGTAGTGCCGATTCAGGCGCCTTGGACAGAACAGGATATCCGAGGACCTTTCATATTAAGTAACTTGGCTGTCAGCGGTAAAATCGAGAGAAAAAAGACTTATGCTTCACTGGATATTACCGAGATCGTGAGAGCTTGGACGTCGGGTCAAATTGCTAACAACGGTCTAGCTATTAAAGGTGAAAGAAGTGCTTTAGCCTTTTTAGACACTAAGGAAAATCAAAAAACAGGCAATTCAGCGGTTTTAGAAGTTGCTTTGGTTTCTGCTGGGAAACAGGGCGAAGAGGGGCAAAAAGGCGAAATTGGGCCGCAAGGGTCAGAAGGTCCTCAGGGACCGCAAGGCGAACAAGGGCCGCAAGGTGAGCCGGGTGCGCAAGGTCCTAAAGGGGACAAGGGCGACAAAGGTGATACTGGTGCACAGGGACCTCAAGGTGAAGTGGGTCCAGTTGGTCCCCAAGGTGAACAAGGCTCTGTGGGTCCTCAAGGAGAACAAGGGCCTGTAGGTCTCCAGGGCGAGCAGGGGCCGAAAGGAGATCAAGGTGATGTGGGACCTCAAGGTCCTCAAGGTCCTCAAGGAGAGAAAGGGGATCAGGGTGAAATAGGTCCAGTTGGCTCTCAAGGTGAACCAGGACCTGTCGGTCCTCAAGGCCCTTCAGGATTAGCTGGCACTAATTCAGTTACGGTTACTAATTTTGCTACGCTACCTGCTGTGCGTGCGACAACTATCGCTCAGACCATTCCTGAAGATATTTTGACTACAATCTCTTATGATGGAGCAGAAAAGTTTGATACTTTTAATCTTCACGACATTGGAGTGAATCCCCAACGTTTGATTGCAAGTTATCCTGGCTTTTATCAAGCAACGCTTCAGGTGGACTGGCCAAAATCAGGAACAGCAGAACGAGAAATCCGTATTTATAAAAATGGTACGGAGCTCGTGGCTCGGGTTAATAATCGAGCTATTTCCTCTAATGAACAGGGGCAAAGTGTGACTACTTTAATTAACTTAAGCCAAGGAGACTGGTTGGAAGCTCGCGCTCTTCACGGTGTTTCAGGTGGTTTAAGAATAAAGAGTGATTTTATGATGCATTGGTGTGGCCCGCTTTAAGGCATTAGTAAATAAATTAAATCTTAATACCAACAGCTCATTCTTTTGAGCTGTTGGTTTTTTATTTTGTGATTTTTTAGATAAAATTCAAAAACTCTTTGCAAATTCCGCCACTATGGACGACATTGTGTAAGTTATACTTGGATTAAGCATGAAAGTAAAACTCACACACTTCACCAGTTATTCTAGTAGCATCACTAACGTTTGGTTCCCAAATTTCAACCATAGAAAGGGTCTTCTTTATGAAAGAGACTATTCTTTACCGGGGGGAGAAGATCTTGCTAGGTTGTTGTCAGAAAATTCAAGGATTAAGACTTGAGACGATTATCTTTAGAAGTATAATTGTAGTCAGTTTACTCCTTTTTTTTGTTAATAATCCCATTTATGCGTTGCAGTTGTCGGTAAGTGACGATGTTTCGATGCCGGCGACAGGGCCTTTGAATAATAAAGGGGGTTCCAGTTCAAAATTGAAATTGAACGATAAGAAAAAAAGCGTGGTTTATTTCAATTTTGATCAATCGGCTTTACCGGAAAATTTAACGGCTGATAATATTAGCAAGGCGACTTTCCATGTTTATGTTAAGAAAATTAAAAGGCGAGGGCCTGTAACTTTGATGCCGATTATGGGGCGATGGGGTGAGTTGGATATCGCTGCGCCGCTTGTTTCGGACAGTATGAATGTTACTGGGCAAATTGTAGGTCAGAAACAATATGTTTCCTTTGATGTAACCGAGATTGTGAAAGCCTGGTTTTCGGGACAACTTCCTAATGCAGGATTTGCCATGAAATCTGATACTAAAGGGGCTTTTGCTATTTTTGACAGCAAAGAGGATAGAAGCACGGGGCATCCGGCTACCTTGGAGATTGCTTTGGTAGATTCCGGGCCTCAGGGGATTCAAGGGGAGCAAGGATTAGTTGGGCCTCAGGGGCCACAGGGTGATATCGGGCCAGAAGGTGCACAAGGTTTAACTGGGCCACAGGGCATTCAAGGCATTCAGGGTGAAAAAGGGGATAAAGGGGATCAGGGCGATGTGGGTCCTCAGGGGCCACAAGGTATTCAAGGTGATCCTGGAATTCAAGGGCCACAAGGTGAACAGGGGCCAATCGGATTGACTGGGGCACAAGGTCCTCAGGGCATTCAAGGTGAAAAAGGGGATAAAGGGGATCAGGGTGATGTGGGTCCACAAGGGGCTCAGGGACCGCAAGGCATTCAAGGCGATCCTGGAGTTCAGGGTCCTCAGGGTGTTCAGGGTCCTCAAGGTCCTGCATTGAATGTAAACACAGTAACGACCGCTACAGGAGCTCCGGGTTCTTTAGCAGATGTTCAGATTAGTCAAAGCGGTACTGATTTAGATTTTTCCTTTACGATTCCTGAAGGTCAAAAGGGAGATAAAGGGGATCAGGGTGATATTGGGCCAGAAGGTCCCGTGGGTCCGCAGGGACCTGTTGGCGCGGCGGGAACGAATTCCATTACGATTACCAATTTGGCTCCTTTTCCGGCAGTCCGGGTTAAAACTTCGGGTCAAGTGGTGCCTGCTGCTACTCTCACGGCTGTATCATTTACTAATGAAGTCTATGATTCCTTTAATATGCACAATCCTGCCGATCCTACTAAAATAACGGCATCCACTGCGGGTCTTTATCTTTGTATTGGCCAAGTGAAGTTTCCTACTGGTGGCACAACTCGTTATCAATTGCAAATTGTTGAATCAGCTACAGGTTCACCTTTTGGAGAAACAGTGGTTCGTGTGGCTGCTAATAGCGATCAAACGGTTCAGGTGACTGCGTTGGCTGCTTTGTCCGCGGGTCAGAGTGTGCAGCTAAGGGTCGGACATGATTTGAGTGGTTCAATAACGACAGGGGAAGTTAATTTCTCAGCAATTTGGGAGTCTAATGCGCCTTAGATCGAGTTGTTAACAAAAAGCTTTAAAATTTAAGCTTAAAAAAGCCCAGCTTTTGCTGGGCTTTTATGTCTTTTAAAATTATGTAAAATACTTAATAAAAAATAGTTATAAATTAAAAAATATTTGCAAAAAAGAAAATCATGAACGATCTTGTATTAGATTTATATTTGATCATGAAAGAAAAAATTATGCACAACACGGTTTCTAATGGGCTTAATTTAACAAACGTGAAGGTCACTATTTTCAACCTTAGAAAGGGTCTTCTTTATGAAAGAGGGTATTCTCTACCGGGGGGAGAAGATCAGAAAAGGTTGTTTTTATCGGGGGATAAGAGGGGTTAAGAGCCTGTTTTTTTTGGGGGTACTTCTTCTTTTTATCGTCAATAGTTCTCTTTTTGCTTTAGAACTTGCTGTTACCGACGATGTTTCCATGCCTGCGAGCATTCCTTTTAATAATAAAAGGGGATTAGAGTCGAAGTTGTTATTAGGTGGCAAGAAAAAGTTTGGGGTTTATCTGAAGTTTGACAATTCGGTTTTACCGAGTGGTTTGATGGAGGATAATATCAGCAAAGCAACTTTGCGAGTTTACACGACTAAGATTAAGCGTCGCGGTATGGTAAAGGTGATGCCTATTAGCCGTAGTTGGAGTGAGTTGGATATTGCCTTGCCGACAGTTTATGAAGAGCGAGCTCTTAGCAGTCAAATTGTCAAAGAGAAAGAATATGTTTCTTTGGATGTTACCGACATTGTTAAAGCCTGGATTTCGGGTCAGATTGCCAATGAAGGCTTTGCGATTAAGGGGGACAATATTGATGTAATTTTAGCGAGCAAAGAGACTCGGAAACAAGGGGGTCACCCGGCTATCTTGGAGGTGGCGTTGGTCAATTCAGGTCCACAAGGGCCACAAGGAATTCAGGGGTTGATTGGACCTCAAGGTGCAACCGGGCCCCAGGGTCCTGCTGGAGCTGATCCTACAGTGGGAACTGTTACTACGGCAACGGGTATGCCTGGAACTGCTGCGAATGTTATCATTACCGATAATGGTGGCGGAATGTTTGATTTTAATTTTACGATTCCGCAAGGTGAAAAGGGAGATAAAGGCGATAAAGGTGATCAGGGTGATCCTGGACCACAAGGACCTCCTGGAACACCTGGAACGAATTCTATTACTGTCACCAATATTCCTACTTTGCCAGCAGTTCGAGTTAATACTTCGGTTGCTGGTGGACAACTTGTGCCCGATTCTATTTTAACAACGATTGAGTTTACCGGACCCGAAGATTTTGACACATTTGGTTCTCATGGTGTTCTTCCTGGGGAACATCCTGAAAGGTTGAATGCAGTCTTTCCAGGTTATTACCAAGTAACGTTGCAGATTGATTGGTCAGCTTCGGGGACTGCAGAGCGAGAAATTCGTATTTATAAGAACGGCGCTCTACAGGTGGCTAGAGTTAATAATCGAGCCATTTCTTCAGCGGAGCAAAGTCAGATTGCTACTACCTTGATTCAACTCAACGTTGGAGACTGGGTAGAGGCTCAAGTTTTGCATGGGGTGGTTGGTGGATTGACTGCACGGGGACAATTTATGATGCATTGGGCAGGGCCGCTTTAGGAAAATGAATGAGCCAACAGTTCGATGTTTGTGAGCTGTTGGCCATAAGGAAAAAAGAAATGAAAATCTTATGAAAAACGAATCCCTAAAAAGAAATGGTACAACCATTCAAGTCTATCGCATTTTTGATTTAAGTGCGTACATGCATGGAAACTTCGCTATGCATTAGGCAAATCATTAAAAATATTCTTTCGAAACTTTCTAATAAACCTGGAAGAGTGCTTTGTTTTTAAAAATTGTAATATATTTATATTTAAATACTTACAATTAATTTTTATTTGAAAAATGAATTTTTTTGAGTTATATTAAAACACAACAATAGACAAAAAATTTTAAGAAAAAACCGTTTATGAAGAGATCGAACCTAATAACAATTTTTATGAAATAGAAAGGAACTACTTATGAACCCCAAAACGCTAATAACAAGTTTTCCAGGATCAATAATGGTAAGACTATTGCAACGTAGTATCGTAATTGGAATATTTTTATTCGGTCTTGAAATAGGGGTTAACGCCTTGGAATTATCCATCCATGACGACACCAGTTTACCTTCTAGCAGTCCTAGCAAGGCGGCTAAAGCGGCAAAATTAAAATTGGGAGGTAAAAAAAATGCTGCCGTTTATCTTAATTTTGATGCATCGGCGCTTCCTGATATGTTGGCTTCCAATGCGATTACCAAAGCGACTTTAAGATTTTTTGTTTCTAGTTTGAAATCACCTGGAAGCGTTACTGCAGTTCCTATTACCCAAACTTGGAGTGAATCCAATGCAAGCGCTGCTCCTGCGGTCGATGAGACTTTCTTTTCTGCAGGAGCTACAGTAGAGGTTAAAAATCAATACACATCCATCGATGTCACCGATCTCGTCAAAGCTTGGGTCAAAGGAGAAATCAGTGATGCCGGAATTGCGCTATTGCCTAAGGCTGGTTTAGATGCCGTTTTAGATAGTAAGGAAAATCGTTTAACCAGCCAGCCAGCGGTTTTACAAATTGCTTTAGCTTCGGGTGAAATAGGTTTGCAGGGGCCACAGGGAGATCCCGGTCCTCAAGGACCTGTTGGACCACAAGGCCCTCAAGGTATTCAAGGAAATACTGGTCCACAAGGGCTACAGGGTCCTGCGGGACCACAAGGCCCCCAAGGAATTCCTGGAGCGGATTTTAATGGAGCGATTGCGGGTGGAGATTTAACAGGAACTTATCCTAATCCTCAAATTGCTCCCAATGTCATCACTAGCTCCAATATTGTGGATGGAACGATTCGAGAAAGTGACGTCGCTAACTTTGCTGTTACAGCACCTAAAATTGGACAACTTCCTGCTGTGAGAGCGGCCAAGCTATCGCCACAAGCTTTCGCTGCCAACACTCTTACTACGATTTTTTTCGATGCACCCGACGATTTTGATACTGTCAATATGCACAGTCCCCTTGCTACAGAAAATCCTGAAAGGTTAACGGCGCCCATCTCAGGTTATTATGAAGTCTCTGCAATTATTATATGGGCTAGTGATGGCAGTGGCTATCGTGAACTAAGAATTTTAAGAAATGGATTAACAACCGATACAGTTACTGCAGAAAATATGATTCCTATGGGTCAATCAGGAGTTGTTACAGTTCAAAATTTAAGCGCATTAGTTAAGTTAACCGCGGGCGAATGGGTGGAAATGAAGGCTTTATTTCAAGGGCCCGCTCTTCTTAGTGTTACCGGTGGTTACTTCATGATGCATTGGGTGGGAGCATTATGAAAATGACTTACAATCTTTGAAAAATAAAAAAACTTGGGTTACCGTACAATAGGCAATTTAAATGATCGAATAACTAACCACTAGAAAGGGCTTCACATTATGAACTGAACTAAATGACTCTTGGAAAGGAGTAACTTATGGACGTTTCATTGCAAAAATCTATCTCCTATAAATTTCAATCTCTCATTAATAATTACTTAAGATCAAAAAATAAAAAAAATCTTCTTATATTTACCTTTTGTTTCACTTACCTTTTCTCGTTTGCTAATGATCTTACTGTTAAAGATGATATTAGCTTTCCCTATGCCAACGTAAAAATTGCGGGTCGGTCAGGAAAATTAAAATTGGGAGGCAAAAAAAATGCTAAGATTTATCTTCAATTTGATCCTTTTGCTTTACCCGATCATATCAGTGCAGATCAAGTGGCTAAAGCGACTTTAACTTTCTACGTTTCTAAACTTTTTAAACCCGGTGCTTTTAGCCTTGAGCCTATTACTAGTTCATGGAGTGAATCAAATTTTTCCGAGCCTGTAGTTGTTAGTTCTTCTTTAAATTCTGGAGTCATCGAGTTATTGAAGCCCAATCAATATGTTTCAGTTGATGTAACCGAAATAGTGAAATTATGGATTTCAGGCGACATGTCGAGTGACGGTTTTGTTTTAATTCCTTCCCGCGGTGTCAAAGCAAATATCGACAGTAAAGAAAATAAAAAAACGAGCAAAGCGGCGACTTTAAAAATTGTTTTAAACTCTGAAGGAACACCTGGAGTTCAAGGACCAGCCGGGCCAGAAGGACCACGAGGCGAGCAAGGTGAACAGGGAGCAGCTGGGCCACAACCTATGGTGGGGACAGTTAGTACTACCACTCTTCCTGTAGGCAGTTTAGCTAGTGTTGTTGTGACCAATGTGGGCAATAGTATATTTAACTACGAGTTTGGAGTTCCTACAGGCGCACAGGGCCCGCAAGGAGAAACGGGAGCAACGGGTCCCGAAGGAGCACAGGGACCGCAAGGAATTCAAGGTGAGACCGGAGCAACTGGAGCACAAGGTCCACAAGGTGAACAAGGACCAATTGGATTGACAGGACCGCAAGGAGAAACAGGTGCAACGGGTCCCGAAGGAGCACAGGGACCGCAAGGAATTCAAGGTGA